>NZ_JAYKTT020000036.1:0-1672 GCF_038404745.2 Chlorogloeopsis sp. ULAP02
CATACTTGCGCACGCGGTAGAGCTAGGCGACTCTGCGCCTAAAGAGGCTCGTTCCAAACCCCTTGCCCAAATCAAATTAACTTGAGCCGCATTAACATCTCTATCCTCAGTGTGGGTGCAGTTGGGATTAGAGCAAACATGAACTCTATCGGCTAATGTTTTAGGCGTTAACTCCCAACATTTGACACACCTCTGAGTAGGCTTGAGTGTTTGAGTTGGAGATTCCACATATAATCCTCCTGCCTCAGCTAACTTGTACTCAAGCATTTGCCCAATCATGCCAAATCCAACGTCAAGGATTGAACGATTAAGCCCTGCTTTTTGGGCTTTTCGTTTCCCCTTTTTAGCTTTTGCTGTCATCCCCTTAACGTTTAACTTCTCGCCAGCAACTAGGCTATTACCGCTAACTATGTTGCTGGTAGTTTTGTGTAACCAATCCTCTCTGTGTCGGGTTACTTTTCTTTGTAGCTGCGAAACCTTTTGACGCTCACGTTTCCATCGTCGTGAGGCTTTGACTCTCTTTTTGAAATTAGGTGAACGCTTACGTCGTAATTTTTTAGATGCTGCCTTAAGTTTCTGTTGACCTTCTTTAATGAAGTCGGGCTTGGCTATCTTTTCGCCAGTAGAAAGAGTAACAACATCTTTGCAGCCTAAGTCAATACCAATAGAGTCAGTTCCAGTCTCACGAACAGGGTCGCATTGAACGGTGATAGAAGCAAACCACGCCCCATTGCGGAAGATGATGGTGCAAGTTGTTGGAGTCCCCCAAGCTCTTGCTTTTCCTCGCATCTGAATTTTGCCCAAATTGGTAATACTCAGATGACCGTTTTTCCCGTCTGTTTCAGCTTTCCATCCTGCTTTGCACGGATAAGTCCAGCCACTATAGCGACGGGACGCCTTGAATTTCGGGTATCCTCCTAAGCCTTTGAAAAAACGCACAAACGCAAAGTCTACCCGCTTTAAAGTAGCTTGTAGAGCATGAGAACCTAGCGGCTTATACTCTGTCCAGACTTCCTTAAATTCGGGTAAACAATTCTGTTGTTCTAGATAATTAACAGAGTGACCAAACTTTTGATATTGAGTCTTTCTGTTGTACACGGCAGCATTATACAAAGCGCAATGAAGCTTTCGCCAGTAGTGAAATGTCTTCTGTTGCTGACGACTTGGATAGAGCTTGAATGTGATACGCCGTGTTGTTACCATAAAGAGATTATATCATCAGTCGAACGGATGACAACTATTTACCGCAAAGGAGCGCATTGCGTTTTCTCCATCCAGTTGCACACCTACTTTGTCACGGCTTACCGTCGAGAATGCCTGACACAAAAAATGGCTGAACGATTCCAAGAGGTTGCAGCCAATGTACTAGTAAAAAACAAGTGTATTTTGTTGGAGTGTAAGGGACAAAGCAATCACATCCACTTACTATTGGACATCCATCCAGACAACAACATCTCAACCTTACTAGGGTCAATCAAATCGGCAACAAGCCGCGTTCTTCGCAAGGAATTTGAATCGGAATTGAAACCTTACTTTCAGAATTGGAGCAAAGGATTATGGGGTGACCAACTTTATATCCGTTCTGCTGGGGGCGCACCTCTTAAGATTCTTGAGGAATACATCCAGTCTCACAGTCGAGGATGATTGGTCGGCTCTGTCCCGACGCCGACCC
>NZ_JAYKTT020000037.1:0-1431 GCF_038404745.2 Chlorogloeopsis sp. ULAP02
ATTTAGCTTGATCAAAAAGAAGCCCCGCGCTCTAACGCTTCGTTGAGCGACGGGATGAATTTTTGGGCGATGACGAATTGACCCACAATCAAATCAATCCTGTGGATTGACAGAACAGAGGGTCGATGAGGAGTCGCCATTTTTTATGTTTGGTAGCGTATCGATAAGTTCCTCAATCACTTGAGTCATCGTTTGATCGGCGTGTGCTGCATAATTTTGCAACCGTCCCAATCGTCTTTCTGAAATTCTTATTTTTAACGATTTGTTTTTCATATGTACCCCCAACGTTCATACATTCATATTATACTACTTATAGGTCGATAGCAAAAACAAAGTAATGAAAACCTCATACCAATACAAAATCAAGCCAACTAAACAGCAAGCAGAGAAGATAGATAAAACGCTGGAAATGTTACGTTGTCAATATAATTATTTGCTTGCTCAAAGGTTTGACTGGTATGAAATGAATCGCTGTCCTATTGATAGATGTCCCTTAATTTGTTACATACCAGAATTAAAAGAGCAACCTCACTACTACAACCAAAAAGCATCTTTAGTTCAGCTTAAAATAGATAGACCGTGGTACAAAGAGATTCACTCACAAGTATTACAGGAAGTTCCTAAGAAAGTTGAACTAGCTTTTGATAGATGGTTAAAAGGTGATAACGGCAAAAAATCTGGTAGACCTAGATTCAAAGGCAAAGGTCAATACAAAACTTTTACCTATACTCAATTTAAGCGCCATCATTTTACCAATAACAAAATCACGCTATCAAAAATTGGGGATATTAAAGTAATTGTTCATCGCCCAATACCAGACGGTTTTGATATTAAAACCGTATCTGTTACCAAGAAAGCAGATGGTTATTATGTCACTTTCAGCCTTGATGACAAAACAGTTCCCACAATTAAACCTGACTTTAACCCTGACAATATTGTTGGTATTGATGTTGGTTTGATTGATTTCTATGTGGCATCTGACAATATTAGAGTTGCCGCACCAAAGTATTTACGCAAAACTGAACGTAAATTAAAATCAGCACAGCGTAAGGTATCCAGACGTAAAAAAGGTTCTAATCGACGTAAAAAAGCCATTCAAAAATTGGCTAAACAGCACAAAAAAGTTGCTGATACCCGCAAAGATTTTCACTTTAAAACAGCCAAATCATTGCTTGATAAGTATGATGTTGTTGCTGTTGAAAAGCTGAATATCAAAGGACTAACTAAAACAAGATTGGCTAAAAGTATTAATGATGCTGGTTGGAGTCAGTTTTTGACCATACTTTCTAACAAAGCCGAAAATGCTGGTTTGAAGGTAATAGCTGTCAATCCAAACGGCACTAGCCAAGAATGTTCTAACTGTGGTCACAAAGTTAAAAAGCAGTTATCTCAAAGAATGCACAATTGCCATGTTTGTCATTCAAGTCTGTG
>NZ_JAYKTT020000038.1:0-1370 GCF_038404745.2 Chlorogloeopsis sp. ULAP02
TTGACATACTCCCCACCCTTGAAGGGTGGGGATTCTAGGCTCAAACAGAGATTGCTGGTATAACCAGTCTGACATCACCTAACCCAATGGTTGATGCCCCAACCATTTGAATATTACGTGCAGCGTTTTCGTCCCTTCCATTAATTGATTGACAGGATGGACAACGCCATTCTCTAACAGATAAATCAATTTTTTCTAGAATATGACCACAACTAGAGCAAGTTTTAGTAGATGGATACCATTGATCTACAAACACCACCTGTTTATGTTTCTTTTTGGCAACCCATTCTAGAATTTGCAGGAACTCACCAAGCGCCAAGTCTGATATTTTTCTACCCCAAAGACGCTGCATTCCTTTGAGGTTTAATGTTTCAAAACATAGCACATCAAACTTATCGGTTAATTCATGTGCTAGTTTCCAAAACCAATCACGACGACGACTAGAGATATCTTCATACTTACGTACTAAATTCTTTCTAGCTCGTTCCCGATTGACTGAACCTTTTAATTTCTTAGAATGCTGTCTACTGGCTTTTTTGATGGCGTTTAGGGACTGCTTGAAAAATTGTGGAGACTCAATTTTAGTGCCATCTGAGCAGGTGAGAAACGTTTTTAAACCGAAATCAAATCCCGCGATCTTACCAGTCGTGAATTTAGCTTCTGGTTTGCTAGCTTCATCAACAACCACAACCATAAATAATTCACCTAATCGTGTGCGTTTTATGGTTAAAGTTTTAACATTTCCCTCTATCTGTGTGGACTTCCAGAACTGATAAACTTTGCTCCCAATCTTTACCCTCTTACCACCCAGAAACTTATAACCTGCTTGTTTTAGTGTGAATGATTTGTACTTCTTAACCTTTTTAAACCCTGGTGGTCTAACTCCTTTTTTGTTGTGTTTAAAAAATAATTGGTAGGATTTCTCAATGCGTTGGCAGATATCTTGAACTGCCTGAGAACCCACTGTTTGCCAAAATGGGTTCTGTTTCCGCATTTTGGCGAGATGAGACTGAAGTTTTGCACAACTTAAATGTTTACCCCACATTCGGTAGTACCGCTTGTGTAGAGCAATGCAATGGTTATAAATCACCCCACTTGCATTGATCATACGCTTGAGGTGTCTGTTTCGCTTGTGTTGATAGAGCTTAAACTTCAGTGTTTTCATGCTAATATCTTACCACGGCATGACAGCAATATGACAGCATGAAAAGATTAACAGTACGATGCTCTGATGAAGAATACGAAATACTTGTGGAATATTGCACAAACACAGACCGCACCCAAAACGATGTACTCAGGCAATTGATCCGAAAATTAAAGAAAAGTCGCCCAACAAGGGCGAGGCTTTAAACCCATTTTTCTGGTAAAAA
>NZ_JAYKTT020000039.1:0-1308 GCF_038404745.2 Chlorogloeopsis sp. ULAP02
AATAAACAACTCTTCAAATAACTTCTCACCTGGACGCAAACCAGTAAAGACAATTTCGATATCTTTGTTGACTTCATATCCACAAAGACGAATTAACTCCTTTGCCAAGTCAACTATTTTTACTGGCTGTCCCATATTCAGCATCAACACTTCACCACCATGCCCAATTACCGCTGCTTGCAAAACTAATTGCACTGCCTCCGGAATCGTCATGAAGTAACGGCGGATTTCCGGATGGGTTACTGTGACTGGGCCTCCTGCTAAAATTTGTTTTGTGAAAGTCGGAACTACGCTACCACGACTGCCCAAAACATTACCAAAGCGTACAGCAACATAAGGTAAGCCACTTTTTTTTGCTGCTTGCAATACCAACATTTCTGCAACTCTTTTACTTGCTCCCATCACATTGGTGGGATTGACTGCCTTATCTGTAGATATCATCACGAAATGTTGAACTTTGTATTGCAGCGCCAAATCCACTAAATTTTTTGTTCCCAGTACGTTGTTAGTAATTGCTTCTGGGGAATTTAATTCCATCAGAGGAACGTGCTTATGGGCTGCGGCATGAAAAATCACATCTGGTTGGAATCGCTCAAAGGCGTGTTGAAGGCGATCGCGGTAACGAATATCGCCAATGAAGACATGAAGACGAGGAGCATATCTTGCGGATTTACTATTTGTTGTCAAGACTTGGACTAGTTGTTCTAATTCCTGTTGAATATTGAATACAGAATTCTCACCGTGTCCCATCAGCATCATTTCGGCAGGACGACATTTGTAAATTTGACGGCAAAGCTCACTACCAATCGAGCCGCCTGCACCTGTAATGAGTACTCTCTTGCCAGCTAAGAATTCGGCAACTCGTCCAATATCTGTCTGTATTGGTTCACGCCTGAGTAAATCTTCAATCCGCACATCACGAATGCTATCCACTCTTACCCGCCCATTCAGGATTTCATGTATTCCTGGTAAAGTACTGGTTTGAATACCAGTGGCTTTGCAAATATCAACTATTTCTCGAATCACACCTCCTGCAACTGTTGGCATGGCAATGATTACTTTGTGAATTTGCAAAGATTTGACAATATCGGGTATTTTGTGGCGATCGCCCACGACAGAAACGCCATGAATGTGTGCATACAGTTTTTGTGGATCGTCGTCAACAAAGGCAACTGGATAAAAACCCTGTTGAGGATTTGTTTGCATTTGTTGTAGTAGAGTGACTCCGGCTTTACCAGCCCCAACGATCAGCACTCGCTGTGAGGGGTTAAATACTGCTCGTTTTTGGTGAGTTCTTTCTACTGCTTT
>NZ_JAYKTT020000040.1:0-1278 GCF_038404745.2 Chlorogloeopsis sp. ULAP02
TGTATATTGTGATAGAAGAAAGAAACCAAGGAGGTGATGTTGAGTGTTGCACAAAGTCGTACAAGTTCGTTTATACCCAACCGAAGAACAACAAGTACAGCTAGCTCAGGCATTTGGATGCTCTCGTTGGTGGTGGAATTATGCTTTGAATAAGTCAATCGAAACTTACAAAGAAACGGGCAAGGGACTCGGACGGTCAGCACTCAACGCGCTTCTACCAGCACTCAAAAAAGCGGAAGACACTTGTTGGCTAGCCGATTGTTATAGTCAGGTTTTGCAAGCCACAACACTTAATCTAACCACGGCGTATAAAAACTTTTTTGAGGGTAGAGCCGGATTTCCTCGGTTCAAATCCAAACACGGTAAACAGTCAATTCAATATCCTCAAAATGTCAAAGTTCTTGATGATATTGTCAAACTTCCAGGGAGCATTGGAGAAGTTAAAGCTAAGATTCATCGTCCAATTGAGGGGAAGATAAAGACTGTTACTGTTAGCAAAACCCCATCAGGGAAATATCTCGCATCCATCTTGACTGAAGTAGAAGGCGAAAAACCAACTATAACAGAAGGCAAGATTTATGGAGTTGATTTGGGACTAAAGCACTTTGCTGTTGTTACAGATGGTAAAAAGGTTTCTAAATACGACAGTCCTAAACATATTGCCAAGCATGAGAAGAACCTGAAACGCAAACAGAAGAAATTAGCACGTAAACAAAAAGGGAGTAATTCAAGAAATAGATATAGGAGAGTAGTTGCCAAAGTGTACGAACGGGTTAGCAATTCGCGGCAAGATTTTCTACACAAACTTAGTTATAGGTTGGTCAGCGATAGCCAAGCTGTCATAGTAGAAAACCTTCATCTTCTAGGCATGGTTCGTAATCACAATTTGGCTAAAGCAATTTCTGATACTGGATGGGGAATGTTCACCAACTTCTTAGCCTACAAGCTAGAACGCAAAGGCGCGAGGTTGGTTGAAATAGATAGATGGTTTGCCAGTTCCAAGCTCTGCTCTAACTGTTTCTATCAGATGGGTGAAATGCCACTTGATGTCCGTGAATGGACTTGTCCCCATTGCGGCACTGATCACGACAGAGATGGGAACGCGTCCATCAATATTAGAGCAGAAGGAATCAGAATGCTAAAGGCGGAAGGTTCAGCCGTCTCTGCTGTAGGAGGGGAGGTAAGACCAAAGATGGGGCGAAAGTCTCACCTCAGGCACTCGCCTATGAGTACAGAAGCCCACGCTGTACCCGACAGGGTCAGCGCTGGGTAGTTCAC
>NZ_JAYKTT020000041.1:0-32617 GCF_038404745.2 Chlorogloeopsis sp. ULAP02
GTGTCGATAGTTTCACACTCATGGCATTTCTTGTTCACAAACAAATCAATAATGGGATGTTTTACTGGCAACATTAAGCTGACTGTGGTACTTAATCTAAATACCATTAAGAATTAATAGCAATAAATACCGTAATTACAAATTCATTTGTCTGTATTGAACATTCCTAAAAGCAGCATTTGATTTTATGTTTTCTGTTCCCCCAACCCCGTTCCCTTTTATGAATTAGCGATATTATTTACTTTTGTTTTCTCCGGTGATTCAGTGACGCCAGGGCTTGTATAAATATCTATATAAAAGTATGTAAAAATTATGATTAATAAGTTCTATTTATTTAATAAATTGTGCAAATTTCTAAAGTAAAAGTATTTATAATTACCTTAAATTTATTTACACACCAGTCATGAACGTGCTTTGCTCTAATTGCTATCAGGCAAAACAAGACTAGGGTGATTGTCAATGTAGTACACAAGCTTTTAGTTTAGCTGAGAATAATTTTTAATATAGTTGAGTTTGAATGCAAAAAAGCTGAATTTTTTATTAAAAAATATTTTTTACGAATACATTACAAACCGAAAATACTCTGAGAAAAGAGAGCGCTAATTTTGGCAAAAAGCGTCTGTAAATGCTTCTATCTTTAAAAATGATTGCATTTAATAGAAATTAATTACTAACACTATTAAATAGATTTATATTCACAGTTGCGTGCTTTCTCTCATCATGCCGTGAATTAGTTAGTCAGTGGAATATTTAAATCCATAACGGATAAATTCTCAGCCATCAAATCACCGCAAAACAGCCAGGGAAATGATGATGACGATCGCCTCCAAGTCAAAAACAAGTAAGCAAGCAACCCTTCAGAAGCCAGAAATCAATGCTGGAATCAATTATTATATAGTGCATACAATTCCAGGACGGGTGAGATTTCGGGTTCCCTTGCTAGCTGATAACCCTGACTATGCTGATAATTTGCTTCATTTACTTGAATCAGATAGCCGAGTTATTGGAGTACGCCTCAATCGTCAAGCAGCTTCTATTGCTATTAGTTATCAAATATCTTCTAGTTGTGCAGAAAATCACTTCATGCCAGTGTATTTAGTGCGCTTGATTCAAGAGGCAAGGCAAAATAAAAGGGAACAGGGAACAGGTGACAGGGAACAGGGTGTTTGGAATGGGGTTTTAGATTCCCATAAAAGAACAGATAAAATTCAAAATTCAAAAACCAAAGCAGAGAAAAAAGAAGATAATGAAGTAAAAGTGCCTGCTTTCGCTGCTATTTTGGCTTTAGTAGGCTTAGGATTTCCAATCCCCAGAGTAATCATCGCTGCATCAGTGGGATTTGCCGCTTTACCCATCGCTAAACGTGCTTATGCCAGCGTCATCAAAGAACGGAAATTAAATATAGATTGCCTAGATTTGATTGCGATCGCCTTAACTTCTGTTCAAGGTAATTTACTCACGCCAGCTTTGGTAATGACACTGCATGAAATTGGAGATAAAATCCGCGATCGCACAGCACGAGCCACCCACAATCGCGCCGCAGATTTACTCGAATCTTTGGGGCATTATGCTTGGGTAGAACAACCAAATGGACAGAAAAAACACATTCAAGCAACCGAAGTTAAACCTGGAGATACAGTCATAGTTTATCCGGGCGAGCAAATTCCTGTAGACGGCAAAATCCTACATGGTACAGCTTTGCTCGATCAACAAAAACTTACTGGTGAATCTATGCCAGTTGTGCGTAAGCCAGGACAATCGGTTTATGCCTCAACTTTAGTTCGTGAAGGAGAAATTTACATCATAGCCGAACGTGTGGGCATTGCTACCCGTGCTGGAGCAAGTATTGAGTTAGTGCAACAGGCTCCCGTTCATGATACAAGAATGGGGAATTATGCCGCCACCGTTGCTGACAAAGCAATAGTACCTGCACTGATTTTTGCTGGTATTATCTTGGCTGCAACCCGGAATCCTGCAAGAGCCGCATCTATTCTCACTCTCGACTTTGTTACCGGCATTCGCGTTTCTGTGCCTACAACTTTCTTAGCAGCATTGCATCATGCCACCAGGCACGGAGTTCTGATTCGCAGCGGACACACTTTAGAAAAATTGGCACAGGTAGATACTTTAGTCTTTGATAAGACAGGCACCTTAACCAAAGGAGATATCGAGGTTGTGCAAGTGGAAACAGTGGCAGGCAGAATGTCTGCGCGCAAAGTACTACAACTAGCAGCCGCTGCCGAACAACGCCTTACTCACCCCGTTGCTGAAGCAGTGATGCGCTATGCCGAAAAACAAGGTGTAGAAGTTCTGCCACGTCAGGAATGGACATATGAAATTGGTTTGGGTGTACAGGCTGAGATTGATGGCAAACAAGTTGTAGTGGGGAGCGATCGCTTTTTACATCAGTGTGGCATTCCCCTTGACTGTCTTTATGAACCACATCCTTGCAACGAAGCAGATTGTCCTTATCACCTCAATTGCCGCATTTCTGCCCATGATTCTTTGCTGTATGTTGGAGTCGATCGCGAATTTCAAGGAGTAATTTCTTACACAGATCCACTCCGTCTAGAAAGCTCGGCAGTCATCCAAAAACTGCAAACTGCATACGGTATGGAAATTCATCTGTTAACAGGAGATAGCCAGCAAAGGGCGATCGCTGTTGCCCGCGAACTTAGCATTCCTTTGTCGAGAGTTCACGCCGAGGCATTCCCAGAGCAAAAAGCCGCAATTATACGTAAGCTACATGAATCAGGTAAAACAGTGGCATTTACGGGTGATGGCTTAAATGATTCCGTGGCTCTTTCTTATGCTGATGTTTCCATCTCCTTTGGTAGTGGTTCTGAGGTGGCAAGAGAAACTGCTGATGTTGTAATGATGGATAATAACTTAACCAGTTTGTTGGAGGCAATAGCGATCGCCCGTCAAACCAAAGCAGTAATTCAGCAAAATATCGGTTTGGCAGTTATTCCCAACCTAGCAGCTTTAGGACTAGCAACAACAGTAGGATTACACCCATTAGCAGCTACAGTTGTTCACAATGGTTCGGCGATCGCTGCTGGGTTAAATGGTTTGCGTCCCCTGATGCACCAAGATCCACCAAGAATTAAAAGGGAACAAGGTTGGGGGAAATCCCCATAATTAAAATTAGGAGTTGTATAAGAATTTATTTTTTCAAGACACGTAGTGCGAGAAAAAGAGGTTGAGATGGGTGTAGCAAAGCGTCGTATCGGTCTTGAGCAAGAGTTTTTTCTGGTTGATGAGGCTGGTTATCTTAGCAATCGCGCTGATGAATTTTTGCAGGGTTGTCACTTAATGGCGCAAGCACAAGGTTTAAATCCAAATTACTTTGTGCCGGAGTTCGTCAAAAGTATGGTAGAAATTAACACACCTCCTGCCGATACTGGTACAGAACTAGCAAGAGAATATCTCAAAAATCTCAAATTGGCACTTGCTGTGGCGCGACAGATGAATTTACGGCTTTACCCTCTGTCTAGCTATCCTTTGCATATTATGCCAGTGATGCGCGATCGCCCAAATTACCATATCCAAGCGCGGACTATTGGCTATGATAAATTTTTGCACGCCGGGAAATGTACTGGTACACACCTGCATTTGGAAGTCCCACCTGGAGTAGTTGATCCTCGTGTTGCAGTATCTTACAACTCGACATCAGCACAGCGAGAGGAACTACTGAATATCTACAATTTAGCTACAGCTTGCGACTCAGCACTTATTTCCCTAACGCGGGCTTGTCCCTTTTATGAAGGACAAGCTATCGGGCTAGCCTCGCATACAATTCGTTATCGAGGTAGCCAAAACTTTGGCTGGGAAGGAGTTTACACTCATTTACAGCCTGTAGGTGGACTCATGCCTTATGCCGAGAGTGTGGAGGATTTAGTTGAACAGCAATTTGCTCGTTACTATGCTTGGTTACAAGCAATGGAAAAAGCTGGAATTGAACCTCATCTGTTTCTAGAAGCGGGAGGAAGTTTACTCAAGTCAGCTTGGAATCCAGTCCGACTCAACAAAGTCGGCACTGTGGAAATAAGATGTATAGATAGCAACTATCCAACGGTGATTTTAGCTGTAATTGTATTGATTGAGAATGCGGCGAATCGAGTTAGGCGCGATCGCTTAACAGTTAGACCAACTAGAGGAATGCAGATATTTGAATTAGTAGGCGATCGCCTTTACGTACCAGATTTTGAATATCTAAATGGTGAATTACTCTATACCTCAGCTACAGAGGGAGTCAAAAATTCCAAAGTTAAGGCTTACGTCGATTCAATTTTACAGTTTGCAATGGGGGAGGCGATCGCAGATGGTGGCGAAGGAGCGAATTTTTTGTCAAAACTGAGCCAAGACCTCGATCGCTATCAGACAATAGAAGCCACTATATTGCAAGAGTTTACTCCAACAACTGCTCAACTGACCTTAGATGCTGGTTTGCGTTTAGTGCGTGAGTGTTGTGACAAGCTAGAAGCACAGGTTTCATGGATAGACACACAAACTCCCTTAGCAGCGTTGAATGCTATTGACTTACTTTGAATTAATCTTCACACCAATTTTTAAGGCACACTTAAGACACCTTGAATGGTTTGCAATAATTCCTTAATGGTGTAGGGCTTTGATAAAAATGCTTGCACATTAATCCCACTAGCTTCTAAAAGCTTCTGGTTGGAGGCAAGCCCACTAAAGGCAATAATTTTGATCGATGGATTCATTCTTTGCAGAATGCGAATCGTTTGGAATCCATCTATCGACGGCATTTGTATATCCATCAACACTAAGGTGATTTCATTTTGATGTTGGGCATAGAGTGAGAAGGCTCCAGTCCCATCACTGGCAATCAGAACTCTGTAATTGAAATCTTCTAGCGAGGTTTTGGTCATCTCTCGAATGTATGCTTCGTCATCCACAACTAGAATTAATTCACCGTTTCCTCTCACCATCTGTGAGTCATCAGTTTCCTGTGTTGCCGATGTGTTAATGGCGCTCAAGTACACCTGAAATTGGCTGCCTTTACCCACCTCACTATATACTTTGACAAAACCACCGTGATTTTTGATGATACCAATTACAGTGGAAAGCCCCAATCCTGTGCCTTTACCCGGTTTTTTGGTTGTGAAAAAGGGTTCAAAAATTCGCTCTAATAACTCTGGTGACATACCGCATCCTGTATCCGATACGGTGATCAGCACGTAGTTACCCTCTTTTGCCTCCAAATTCATCCTGGCATAGTTTTCATCCACGTGGAAATTTTGAGCAGAAATACTGAGAGTTCCCCCATTAGGTATAGCATCACGAGCATTTACACACCAAGCATCCTAATGATTTAGTCAAAGGGCATATCAACGAACTGGTGCGGCGTGCTGTGGCATTAGGACATGATGTCATGAATGTGCTGAAAATTGCCTGTGTTAATCCTGTTTGGCACTACAAAATAAATGTGGGATTGCTGCAAGTTGGCGATCCTGCCGATTTAATTGTGGTAAAAAATTTACAAGACTTTACCGTATAATCTACCTATTGCAAAGGGATTTTAGCAGCAGAAGCGGGACAAGCTATGCTTGCATCTATGTCTGTTACACCGATAAATCACTTTCTCGCAACCCCCAAACAAGTGGCAGATTTTCGCATTCCCGAAGATGGCTCAACAGTGCGCGTTATGACAGCAGTTGACGGACTGTTAATCACAACTGAAAAGCATCTACCTGCCCATATGCAAAATGGCGAAGTAACCGCAGATATAGAACATGATGTTCTCAAAATTACCGTTGTCAACCGTTACCAAAATACTCCACCCGCCGTAGCATTAATTCAGAATTTTGGACTCCAACGGGGAGCGATCGCCTCTAGTGTTGCTCATGATTCCCACAATATCGTGGCTGTAGGTACAACTGACAAAGAACTCTGTGCGGCGGTGAATGCGGTGATTAACGCTAAAGGAGGTATTGCTGTAGCACAAAGTAATATTGTCCAAGTGCTTGAGTTACCTGTAGCTGGGTTGATGAGTGATGCCGACGGCTACATCGTTGCAAAACAGTATGCTCAAATGGATGCTTGGGCAAAACATCTCGGTTCTCAACTCTTAGCACCATTTATGACGCTTTCGTTCATGGCGCTGCTGGTGATTCCCGATTTAAAATTGAGCGATCGCGGGTTGTTTAGTGGCAAAGATTTCCAGTTTGTTTCTCTGTGGATTAAGTGATACCAAGTCCGGTTAATCAGTTATCATTAGAATTTCTCCCTCCGGGTTCGCCACTTTGCTTATGTCGGGAAACCCGTACACTGCAAGTGGCTCACCGCGTCAGCCTAAATGATAAGTCTTTAAACGGACATGATATGAGACGGAGATAGGGAGACGGGGAAATATCAATATCCAGCCTATGAATATCTGCTAAACAATGATTAAAGTTTGCCTGATGTGCTGCCTGGTGTTGGGCATCCAACTTTACCAGCGCCTTATAAATCAATACAATTCAGTTAGCGCTAAAAACCTTCGAGGACTTACGCAAAATCTCCCTCAAACTCTTTCTTTGTGTCCTACCCTTACGGGAAGCCGCTGCGCATCTAATGCGCCCTTTGTGGTTCGTTATTTCTTCATGTATTCTTGCGATCGCTTGTTCTTGAGAAATGCCTGTTTGACCTTGACTGTCAACAGTATAATTTCTCAGGGCTGCTCTGAGATATTCCGTGATCGCTCTTAACTGCCACCTCTAACACTGCATAGTTCAAATTTCATTTACTGTTTCTGTAATTTGATAATTACTAATTGCTTCTCCCGTGATTTCTGCATAAAGTACATCGGGGTCAAAATCTGCACCGTTTTCCCAGTAAATTGTTCCCCATTCAGGGTTGATTTTTACTTGTTTGAAATAGTTAATATCTTTTAGTGGTGCAAAAACACCTGTAAAGGAAATTAATTTACTAATATCAATAATTCCTTGTTTGTCATCTTCAAATTTGAGGTATAGTTGATAACCCTCTCTCGGTTCAACTGCAATAATATCTTTGAGCACGATTTACTCCAGTGGTTCAATTTTTTCTAGAGGATTGTTGAGTCTAGCTTTGTCCCAGTTGTCCATCAATTCTCTTTTATGCAAGTTTGCCCATTCAACTACAAGTGATAATAATCTGGAAGATAGTTTACCTTCTAATAACGCTGCAACTTTTTTGACAACTTCATCCATAGATTCTTACCTATAGGAAAATGACTTCAAAGAAGCATTCGCACTTCTTCAGAAGTCATTTTATTATGAAAAATGAGTATAAATTATCCTATTCTACAGTAACACTCTTAGCAAGATTACGAGGCTGATCGACATCCAAACCACGACGGGCAGCAATGTGATAAGCCAATAGTTGTAGTGGAATTACTGTCACGATCGGAGATAGCAATTCATCTACCGCAGAGACAGGGATGAGATCGTTAAAGATTTCCGCTGCCTCTCCCTCTTTCACAGGAGTGACACCAATTAATCGAGAATCGCGAGCTTTGGCTTCTTGGGCATTAGAGATAACTTTTTCGTAGACACTACCAGGCATAGCGATCGCTACTACTGGTACTTTTGCATCTAATAGGGCGATCGGCCCGTGTTTCATTTCTCCGGCTGGATAGCCTTCAGCGTGAATGTAGCTAATTTCCTTTAATTTCAAAGCTCCTTCTAAGGCGATCGGGAAGTTTATCCCCCTACCCACAAAGATAAAATCTGTAGTTTCGGCAAAGTCATGTGCTAATTGCTCGGTTAAATGTTCTTGACTTTCTAAAGTCGCCTCAATTTCTTTAGGTATATGTTGCAACCCTTTGAGAATATCTTCTAGTGTGTCTGAGGAAACTGTTTGACGGTGATAGGCTAAATCCAATGCCAAAGCGTAAAACGACATTAGTTGGGCAATAAAAGTTTTCGTTGCCGCCACACCAATTTCAATTCCAGCCAGGGTATTAATAATATTTGGTACCATATGTCCCAAAGTACTTTCTGGACGATTGGTAATGCCTAACACTCGCGCATGATATTTTGGTTCTTTCCCTTGACGACGCTCTTTTTCCATCGCCAAAGCTGCCAATGTATCGGCAGTTTCACCAGATTGGGTAACACCAATAGTGAGAGTATTGGGCGTTAGGGGTGATGGAGCATAACGAAACTCAGAAGCATACTGCACCTGAGTAGGGATTTGCGCCACTTGTTCTAGTAAATATTTACCTACCAATGCTGCGTGCCAACTAGTACCGCAAGCGACAATTTGAATTTGCTCTAAATCTGCGTAAAATTCTGCTGGCAAACCTAAATTAATTGGGGAATTACTATTAGCACTAGCTGCATTCCAATCAGTATTGAAGTAAGCTTCCAAACTAGCCCTAACTACTCCTGGTTGCTCATAGATTTCCTTGAGCATGAAATGCTTGAATCCTTGCTTTTCTACCATCATTGGATTCAAGCTGAGTAAGCGGGGATGTTTTTTCAACCTCTGCCCAGCAAAGTTGTAAATCTCAATACCCAAAGGAGTCAGACGTGCCATTTCGCTATTTTCTAGAGGTAGCACCGCACGGGTATGAGAAATAATTGCGGGCGTATCAGAGGCACAGAAAAACTCACCTTGTCCGAAACCAACCACCAAAGGAGCTTGTTGGCGCACGACGATCAGTTCATCAGGGTAGTCAGCACAAATAACAGCGATCGCAAATGCTCCTTGGAGTTCATTTACCGCTTTTCTAACTGCTTCTAAGAAATGAGAGTCAGTATTGCTTGGTTCGCGGGCAATTTCTTCTTTTAGAATTTGAGCGATTAAGTGAGGTATAACTTCTGTATCTGTGTCTGAGCGAAACTGATGTCCACTAGCTTTGAGTTGTTCGCGTAGCTCACGATAGTTTTCGATAATTCCATTCTGCACCACTGCCACACGCATTGCTGTATCCATGTGGGGATGGGCGTTGTATTCTTCTGGTTTCCCGTGAGTTGCCCAGCGAGTATGTCCGATGCCAATCGTTGCAGGAGTTTGCAGATGTTCTAACTTAGAACGCAAATTATATAACTTACCTTTGGCTCGGACGCAATGAATTTCTTCTTCCCATATCGTCGCTATGCCAGCAGAATCGTAACCTCGATACTCCAGTTTTTCCAGCCCAGATAGCAAAATTTCTGTTGCCGCTTGAGTGCCAATATAGCCAACGATACCGCACATAGCTCACACCACCTTATTCTCAGAATAATTAAATTCCAGTATAGTGGCTAGCACAAAATCTGGCTTTGGTAAAGTTTAGTAAAGAAATAAAAAAGGAGCAGATTGCTCCTTGAAATGCTAGTAAACGCTATTAATTTTCGAGTTTTACAAAAAAATGATTATCTTGTAGGGTGGAATCACTGCCCACTAAATATTAACTGAGTGGCCAGAAATGCCTCCCTACAACCTTAAAAGAACTTGCTATTTCAAGACTGAGTACTTGTTTCCTCAGCACATTTTACGGAAAGCCATCTTGAAGTAAGGCTGTGAGTGACGGGGGTGAGTTTCCTAACTTAGGAAAACTGCCCGTCGCCTCTGTTGCACTTTCAACAAGCGCAATGTATCTAGTAGGCTAGACCCATACTGCGAGTGGTTTCGGCGCCCAAGTAAACCCGGATGCTCAAAAAGTCGGTAGGACAAGCTGTTTCACACCGCTTGCAGCCCACACAATCTTCTGTACGGGGGGAAGAGGCAATTTGCTGGGCTTTACAGCCATCCCAGGGAACCATTTCCAACACGTCTGTTGGGCAAGCGCGAACGCACTGGGTGCAGCCAATGCAGGTATCGTAGATTTTTACTGTATGAGACATTAAAAGGGCTCCTTTCCGAGTGTTCTTCTCTGCGAAAGAATCATAATCAAGGCTTAGTTTACCGCAGTGGCTTGGCTGTCGTAATCAAAAGGCTACATAACTTTAAACAACGTAATAAGAAAGGGGGTTATACAATTTTGGATTTTAGATTTTGGAATTTGGATTGGAATTCGATTAAAAGGGTTAAGCGCGTTGTAGCACCTGGTGTGGGGGAAATGGGAGAATTCTTCTTGTCAACGGACACTTTCCACTCTGCGGCAACTCGCCCACGGAAGTGTCCTCTCCTTTCCCCTCTTTCCCCTTGTTCCTGTTCCCCGTTCCCTTTTCTTCCCACTCACTTACTTCACAAAAGCTTTTGCTATTTTTTACAAAATATTAGCAAATCGTTAACTATAACATAAATCTCATATGCTAACGCAAGCAAGTGCGCTACCATCCTAAAATAATGTAAATGACATTACAAAAGCTTATGGAGCCAGATTCTTTACCAACCGAGGTGATTTTGACGCACCCACGACAGTCCCTCGGTAGCGTGCAACTTGACTGGATGCCACAACCAGGCAACTATCTTGACCTTGAAGGCAAAACTTATGCCGTTTTAGAGCGTAGCCACCGTTATCAGTTTAAGGCAGGACGATATCGTTTGCAGAAAGTGGCCTTATATGTGCAGACTGCTAAACGACCAGAAGAGAAAACTTGGGTAAACGGACGTTGGGTGATCGGCGATGCTAACTGCTGCTACAACGCCCATTCAGAAATTATTCGCTGTGCTGTTAACCCAGAAGGGCCATGTGACTCTTGCCGTTTCTACGAAAAGCTAAGAGTTACAACTGAGGAGTTAGCAACTGAAGATTACAATTACTGACTTCCTACCCATACTAACTTTCTAATACTTCTCCTATTGTTACTCGTGCACCATTGACAAAATCACAACCTGACTGGGGACGTTTGCCAGGTAGCTGAACTTCTCGCAACAACAACAATCCTTCTCCAGTTTGCACGATCGCTCCCATTCCCTTGGCGATGCTTACTACTTCCCCTGCTCTGCCCGATGCTATTGATAAATCCTGTAGTTTACGAGAAACTTCTTGTATTTCTAGTGGCAGTTCTTGCCAGTGAGCAGAACCAAGGGGAGCACAGACACTTATTTTGAGGGGTTGATTGCGAAAGGAGGTAGTACAGTTGGGGTAAAAGCCTCTAATTTGATTGTGTAATTTTATGGCGCTGTTTGACCAATCCAACAGATAATCCTCTTTTTTAATCAAAGGCGCATAGGTAGCTTCTGAATTCTGTTGAGGAATTGGCTCAATTTCACCACATCCTAACTTTAACAAAGTCTCTATTAATAAATCTGCACCTATTACTGCCAATTTTTCTGCCAAGTCTTGGGCATTCTCCAGTAAAGTTATTGGTGTCGTAGCTTTCAAAAGCATCGCACCAGTATCCATCCCCTCATCCATTAACATGGTAGTAATGCCTGTTTCCTTCTCCCCGTTATACAAACACCACTGAATTGGAGCAGCACCACGGTATTTAGGCAAAATCGAGCCATGCACGTTTATACAACCCAATTTGGGTATATCTAAAATTTCTTGAGAGAGAATTTGCCCATAGGCGACAACTACAAATACATCCGCACCTATGGCTTTAAGTTGATTTAAAGTTTCGACATCTTTTTTAACTCGTTGAGGTTGCCATACAGGTAAATCATGAGTTGTGGCGATGGTTTTTATGGGTGGAGGTGTCAGTTGGTTTCCCCGTCCCCGACGTTTGTCTGGTTGGGTAACCACTGCCAATACCTCAAAGTTTGAATGCTTCAGCAACTTCTCTAGAGTAGGAACTGCAAATTGGGGAGTACCAAAGAAAACGACTTTCATGAGTCTCAGGGATCAATAGTCAAGAATCTACAAGATACTTTTAATCGCACCTTTTATGAAGTATCTTGCCCAATCTCAATTTAAGTACCGTTAAGGGGATCGCTATTGCTATATGAGTAAATCAGATTGGACAAGGTTCTCACCTTCTATATTAACCTTCGTGCAATTACTTATGTAGTATGTAGTTCAAATAACTATTTTAGTATGTAATAGTATTTACAAATATACAACAAAAGTCACTATTACTTTTCTACAGTCACAACAGTTTGTAAAGAGTTGGGATTACAAACCTTAGGATTCAAAGCTAGATATAACAATATATTTGTATTTTGACGTCTAATTCCTGTAAACTTATCCTGACCTGTTTTTATGCTGTGTTCTGCTGTATCTACAGGCTAGTTCAAGACTATTTTCTATAGTTTAATTATCTAGTTACAAAATAGTTTTGTTTTTGTGAAAATTTGCAACCTCAAAGCTTGCTGGAGTTATAATGAGTTAACTGGATTTTTGTCCAGCAGAAATTGTATTCCTGATAACCAAACTATACTCTTTGGCTTTGTCTAACGACAGGTCATTTACGTCTGCTAAACTAATATAATTTTTATTATTGGAAATTTAGCAAAAATTGCGGAGTTTCCAAGCCAGTAGTCCGTTTCAATTATAGCTGCAACTGAAAATTATGTTCTTGCAGTTCAATTGACAACTTTTTCCTCTCGCTAGATGTAAGCCGCGATTATTTGAGTTAGCTTGGTTAGTAAATTTGGCAAGTACAATCAACAACACTATACTTTACCATTCTTGGTATTTTGTAGTGTGGTGGCGAGGTAGCAACAGGCAATACCCGATAGCTGAAGCTAAGTGCAAGGCTACTGATACCTCTTCCGTGGTCTAAAGCGCTTCAAATTCATGTCGTAATTAATGCCTGAATTGTTGTATAGCTCAGTAGTGACAAAACTTTGTTGCTCAGGAAGAAAATCCTAGCTAACTTTAGTCACTATCTAGAGGCTAGCAATTTCTGCTAGTAATTTCGGCATTGAGCGTAAAATATAAGACACATCTTAAAAATAGTGCTCAGTGGGAAGGTTTGACCTGGCGAAATCCATTGGTTCTTTGTTATACATAATAATCAAAGTCTAGTTCCTTTCTGCATTGACCTCACTCCTCACACAGCAACCACCCTCTAGAGAGTCAACAAATGCTTAAACATCTTTTGCTGTCGGGATGGTTTCGCGCCCAACCATTCTCAAGGTACATTGCCTTTATGATGCTGATTGCACCCCTGGTGGCTGCATCTGGTCATTCTACTTCAGCACAATCACAAGTAGCTAAAAATACTTCTATAAGTAATGAGTCAGACAGTGTATCTATTGAGGCAGATAAAGCTAATAGTTTGGATTCAACTCAAGTAGCAAAAGCAGCTTCAAGCAACCTTTGGACAGACAAATCAACCTCTATGTTGATGTCTAAAGCTACTGTTGAGAATCCGCAAACTGTACATATAGATAAAAATGAGTCTTGGGTAGCAGAAGATGATTCTCTGTCAGTGATGGAAATACCGGAGCACCAATTATTGGCAGCGGTGGAATTTGCAACAGTACCAGGGCAATCTAATAATTTTGCAAAGGGGCTTTCTACTAGTCAATTAGAGATACTGCGGAGAATAAAAACTGCAAAATACCAGTCTTCAACTCAAAAAAATAGTTATACATCAATTGATGCATCCACCACTGAGTCTTCTGAAGCAACTAAGTATGTACCTGTAGCTAGGGAAATCCAACCCCAGTTTAAGGATGTAACTGTTATCGAGCAATCTGAGCCATCTCAACAAGCACAGCAAGATCCAATCGGCAGTTCTTATCCTATCCCTTGGGATTGGATTTTAAATACTCATGAAATGGTTAGTTCTGCGGGTGGTTCTGGAGTACGTTATTACCGTAGCGTACCTGTGGTTTCTCCAGATGGGAAGTATGCTGTTTATAGCCGTGTGCAACTAGAAATCAAATCCGAACTCTATAACAGCCGCGTTAGCAGTGTTTTGTTTGTAGAAGACAGGCAAACTGGAAAATTACGGGTAGTATCTTCAACTTCTCCGAATATGGATACTCTGTTGAATGCCAAGACAACTTCAGATGCAAACGGAGAAGGAACTATTGGCGTTTTAGTTCCCGTTAGTTGGTCGGAGAAAGGCGAACGCTTCTTGGCGCGCAAATTTGAAGCAGTATTCAATACATCTGATGCGAGCGATCGCGCAGTGATTTGGGATCGACATAGCGATCGCATTAATACTGTTACTCCTGCCCACAATGAAAACGAGCATGAAAAGATTGCAGTACTTTTGGGTTGGAGTCAAGCTCAACCTGGCAATGTACTATTTCGGGCTGGAGAACTGGGCGAAGAACAATGGCCTGTGCTTGCAGTTTCTAATGATGGTCAAACTGTAATTGCAACAGATGTGGATCGACCTGTAACTTTTGGTAATCAAACCACACAAGTTTGGGGAACTCCACCAGTTGCCTACAGATAGTTATGATTTCAATCAGTCCCGCTGTAGTTGAGAACTGCAACGGGACTAAATTATAGATTTGACAGCGACAATAAGGTAAAAGCTATATTAAATAAAGTTAATAATATTACTCCCAAATCAAAAATTATCAGTAAAAGTACTGCTATTATCTTTAATTTCTAACTCATCCGTAGTTTCTTTGACCCTACGTATGGGTACATTGGCAATTAAAGCAGTAGTGCGTTGATTGCTTTCTAAAGAGAATTCTAAGCCTTCTGTGTCTATCTCTACATAGCGACTGACAATGTTTAAGATTTCTTGTCGCATTTTTTCTATCATCTGAGGGCTTAAGTCAGCGCGATCATGAGCAATCACCAACTGTAAGCGACGTTTCACCTGATTGCGACTAGTGTCAGTAGTGCGAAAAAAAAGTTTTTCTAGAAGTTCAAGGATCATTGCTGCTTAGTTTGCACAGATGGGAATGGGAACAAGAGTTAAATAATTTTTGTCCACAACAATCTTCGGATACGAGAAAAGATGTTGTCATTATTGGAGTCAACTTCAATAAAATCAACTGCTTCCCCTTCCAATCTGCGAGCAATATTCTCAAAGGCTGTAGCAGCTAAAGAGGGGCTTTCTGATAGTACCAAAGGTTCGCCACGATTGGTAGAGACAATCACGCGTTCATCGTCAGGAATGACTCCAATCAGAGGGATCGCTAGAAGTTCTTGAACATCTTGGACAGACATCATATCATTCGCTCGTACCATTGCAGGTTTAATCCGGTTAATGATTAAATGAATTCGTTTAATGCCTTGTGCTTCTAGTAACCCGACGACACGATCAGCATCCCTGACTGAAGCAATTTCTGGCGTGGTGACAATTAATGCTTCTTTGGCAGAAGCGATCGCATTTTTAAATCCCATTTCAATGCCGGCTGGGCTATCAATAATTACGTACTGATATTTTTGCGCTAGTGCATTTACCAATAACTTAATTTGATCGGGACTAACTGCATCTTTTGTGCGATTTTGGGCAGCAGGCAACAACACTAGATTCGGCAGCCGCTTATCTTTTACCAGAGCTTGTTCTAAGCGACACTCCCTAGCTAAGACTTCAACCGCTGTATAAACAATGCGGTTTTCCAGTCCTAATAATAAATCCAAATTTCTCAAGCCAAAATCGGCATCAACTAATGCCACTTGCCGCCCCATTTTAGCTAAAGCCATGCCTAGATTTGCCGAGCTGGTGGTCTTACCCACGCCTCCTTTCCCAGAGGTAATGACAATAATTCGGGTCATGATGTTAGAATGCGGTTGATGATGTTTCTGGAAATGATAGATTAACAATAGAGCTTTATGGCTCTTGATTTATCTTGTTAAATTGAGTTTTAGAAAAATCAGTAGCCTTAGCGATGCGAATTCCTTGAGGGGTGATATACGCCACTTCTGGATAAACTTGCATCAGTGATTTCTCTGGTGCTCTAGCTACAGCATCTGCAATTCGCAACTGGGTTGGTTCCATTTGCAAAGCCATAATTAGACACTTGCGATTGCCATCAGCACCAGCATGAGCAACGCCACGGAGACGTCCCCAAACGAGAATATCTCCATCTGCAACTACGATACCACCTGGATTTAGATCACCTAAGATAATGACGCTACCAGGATGACGTATTTCGACTCCGGAACGCACCGTTTTTTCTAAATAAAGGGCTTCTGTGTGAGTTATTTTGGCGGCTTGTGATTGAGCATCGAGAAGGTTTTCTCGTTGTATTTGTTCTACAGAATAGCCAGCAGTAGCAGCAGCGATGGCGGTTTGGCGACGACTAGTAGAAACAGATTTTAGCTGCATATACATTTCGCTGAGAGTCTGAGCGAGTTCTTGCAGCTGTCTGCTATCTAGGAGCCGATCGCCTGCTACCAGATGCACGGGGGTATTGGTTCGTGATTTTAGGCGATCGCTTGTGTTTAGTCTGAGCTTGAGGTGTTCCCACATTTGTCTCCAATTGCTTTCAGAAGCAGGTACTTGGGATTCTGTAGGCAAAATTAATAAAAGTTTTCCCTCCTCTGTTTTGATTTGAATGTGACTATTTTTATCTAGCGTCTGTTCTAGTAACGATAGCTCAGATAAATCTAAATCGAAAACTGTAGAATTTGAATCTGGATCTGAAACTGAAGACAACTCTGGCTCGGCTGCCACAGGATTTGACTCTAAATCAGCAGAGGCAGAAATTGACTTGAGATAGAGGATAACAGAATTTACTTCTGCTTCCGGGAGGACAGAATCTGAATTGACATTAATAACGTTAGAATCGACATCAGCATGGTCAGATGTTGATTCTGAATTATTAAAAGCAGAGTTTGATTCTATATCGGGGATCGCAGAATCAGAAGTCATGCAGCACCAGCCAAAAGATGGAAACCGAGCAATTACCAATATTAAAGTATTTATTTGTGTAACTGCATTTTGGAAAGTTGCAAATTATTACCCAGTCTTTGTACTTAATCTTTGATAAATTGTTTCCAAAGCGCTGGAATCACCAACGTTACCTGGAAACAGCACCACTGGTAAATTAGGAAATTGGGGATGGTTCTCTGGAGTCCGCACCATTGAACAACCTGGTAAAATTTGGCCGAGTAATCGTGCCGAAGTTAAGTTCAGACCACTACTCAAGACATCATTAGAAGTGATACCACCCTTACTGATTAAAAATCCTATATCAGATGGCAAACCCCGGACAATATCCATTAAGAAGCCAGAAACTTTCGCTCCAAACTGCAAACGTGTTTTGACATCCTCAAAAGTGAGTTCTTTGCGGCTAGTATAAATTACTGGTGTTTTACCAGTTTTATGTGCCGTATGAATACTTTGAAGAACATCGGTTAGCAGTGTAGCAGATCGGTCGCTCTGATTGAGCAAATCAGCTACATCAATTTCAATTCCTTCAGTTCCTTCTGCTTGCAACAGTGTTTCTAACTGCTGAGTTGTTTTCTTGACATGAGAACCAACAACAACTGCACCTGGTTTGCCATCACGTACATACTCTGCCATATTTTCAGGAGCAATTGGTTGGGGAGGTAGCCCAGCCAAAGCAGCTAAGATACTGGCAGCACTGCGAAACAAAAAGCGTTTTCCCTGACTTACTGCTGACAGCGCATCTTGGGCAAAACGATTGAGATCTGCTTGAGTTTCTCCATCAACAACGCAACATTGGTTATTATGAAGTTGGAGTAAGCGTTCTGTGGTGCCAGCACGAATATCTGCTAGTAAAAACCTTTCTACAGAATCAGCCTTGATCTGTCCTTGGGTTTTTTCTTCGACATATTGAGGCAAATAGCTGTGATGGTAGCTAAATACCGAATCACGAGCAAACTCAGTTTCGTGAACTGGGGTAGGTACACCGTCAATAATTAGGTAATGTACGCTGTCACGAGTCATCCGTCCCCCTTCCAAAAACGCTGGGACGAGAAAATGAGCATCAAAGGGGCCTAGTTCTTGGGCGATGACATCGGTTTCAATTGGATAATGACCACGCAAAGTTGAATCAGAACGACTGACGATCAGAAAATCCTGAATTTTTTCAGCAGTTAAAGCAATTTTGAGGTTATGACAAACTTCCCTGGTTACAGATGCAGCAGATTCTGGAGGTAGCGCCCTAGTATTCGTCAGTACAAAAAAAATTGGTGATTCATCCTGCAACCCCATGCGTAAAGTATCTACATCCCAGCGCATTAGTAGCAAACAGCTGTGGACTGTTTGAGAACCTGTAGGATCGTCATCCAGAACAATTACTTTTGGTTTAGCGCTCATCTTGATTGTCAACCGGGCGACTGTAACTTTCTTACCAGGGTTTGTACATCGAGGTCAATCTGCAACAATTTATTTAAGAATTGAGTGTATTCACCTGCCGGGGAATTGACTTCTAAGGCTTGTAGATTGTTTAAGTTATTGACAAGTAACTCTTGATTATCAATGGGAAGCTTTTTACGGTTTCGTAACATTCGCTCGATTTTTAGAGCTTGCACTAAATCTTCTCTCAACAATTGCAGGGCAGCGATCGCTGTTTCTCTGCCAGGTATATTAATTCCAGATTGCTCAGATAATATTGCTTCGTCGTAATTATTTACTGCTTGAATAATGGCATGATATCTATCAACTTCATTTAAAAGAATTTTTAGTGTTTTAGAGTAGGCAAAATTTCGCCACAGCCAGCGCCCAACAATCACTGCAATAGATATTACAATCAACAAACCAATTCCCAAAAAAATAGCAGAACCAATTGTTGGCAGAATAATTAACGCATACACTAAACCAACAATGATTAAGGACAGCAGCAGCGTTTCTCTAACTTCTTTCATCAAGAATTCTAATCGCTGCTCGCGATTTTCCATAATGGAAGGTCGGAGAACATTGTTTGGATTAACTCCTGTCAATCTTCTTAATTCTCCTTTAGTGATTTCTAAGCCTATTAAATCCGGCTGCACGGAAGATACTCCTATGGAAGCTCCAGTAGTGTATCTATCGTATTTTAAGACTTTTGATCGGATACCGAGTTTTCTCCTAAAAAAAGATGTAAAGCACGCCGAACATAACAACCCCATGACTCGGTTGTGGGTTGAAAGATGAGTGCATAAAGCATAATTCCGCTCATTACGTCGAAGACTAAACCGGGATCTAGATTTGCTTGAACTTCATTTCTTGCTTTTGCCCGTTCTAAAACAACTGCAAATGCTTGCCGTCGAGGTTGGAGATATTTTGTCCAGTAAATTTGAGCAAACTGAGAATTGGTGGATGCACTGCTAATGATCATGGCTACTGTTTGTCTTCCGAGAGGACTAAGGGTAATTTGAGCCGAGTTCTCAATTAACGCATCAATGTCACCCCAAAGACTGCCTGTATTCGGGATGACAACCTCCTCTCGAACACTCTCGATCGCATCAGCAACCAATTCCTCTTTGCAGCTATAGCGTCGGTAGATGGTTGTTTTGCCAACACCCGCACGAGATGCGATCGCCTCAATACTCATGGCATCAAACCCAACTTCTGCCAGTAACTCCAGAGTCGCTTGTAATATCGCTTGATGAGATTGAAGACTACGGGGTCTTCCCTGCTTTTTGTTACTCTGATTCATAGATGATAGGATAATTTACGAAACAGTAGCGTATCGTAATGCTCGTTCAATAACGAGAAAAGCATGACTAACTTTTCAACTGAGCCAACCCTCCCCCTACCTCCTGGGCAATTGGGTTTACCTGCGATCGGGGAATCAATTAGCTATCTACGCGATCCAGTCGGCTTTATTGCCAAACGACAACAGCAGCACGGCAACATCTTTAAAACCCATCTTTTCGGTTGCCCAACCATCGTTTTGATCGGAGCAGATGCGGCGCGGTTTCTCTTCTCCAATGACGGGCAAAAATTGGAGATGACAAATACGCCGAATTTTGAGATTCTACTCGGTGCAAAATCAATTGGCGTACAGACAGGAGCGGCTCACCAAATCTTGCGTCGTCAGCTATTTCAGGCTTTCCAGCCGAGAGCCTTAGAAAATTATGCCATCACAATGGAAACTGTCACCCAGCGTTACTTGCAAAAGTGGGAGCAAATGGGGACGCTGACTTGGTATGAAGAGTTGAAAAAATACACCCTCGATATTGCTTGTCGTTTATTTGTGGGCGTGAGTACTGCTGCTGATGAATCGTTAGAAAAAGTTTACGAAGCTTGGAGCGAGGGGCTGTTGACGGTTCCAGTTCGATTTCCGGGTAGCAAGTTTGATCGGGCAGTTCGAGCGCGGGAAAAATTGCTTGCCCGATTTGATTACTTAATCGAGCAACGTCAACAGCACCCTTTAAATCAGCAAGATGTTTTGAGTATTTTATTAATTGCCAAAGACGAAGCCGGAAATGCACTCAGCCGAGCAGCCATCAAAGATAATATTCTGGGAATGTTGATCGCGGGACATGAAACACTAACGTCGGCATTAACTTCTCTGTGTTTGCTACTGGCTCAACATCCCAAGGTACTCGAAGCCGTGCGTACAGAGCAAGCACAACTAGGATTTCCAACTCAATTGACTCAAGAAACCTTGAAGCAAATGACTTATCTAGAGCAAGTACTGAAAGAGGTGTTACGAATTGCACCACCTGTAGTTCGGAGCGGCTCGCGAAAAGTGCTGGAGTCTTGTGAATTCGGTGGGTATTTAATTCCACAAGGTTGGGATGTGTACTATCAAATACCGGAAACTCATCAAGATAGTCAGATTTACACACACCCAGAGCAATTCGATCCGGATCGATTCTCACCAGAGCGAACACAAGATAAACAAAAACTTTTCAGTCATATTCCATTCGGTGGCGGCATCCGAGAATGTTTGGGTAAAGAGTTTGCCAGATTAGAAATGAAACTGTTTACTGCTTTGTTGGTTCGTGATTATGAATGGGAGTTATTACCTGGACAAAATTTAGAGCGAGTTATATTGCCGTTTTCTCGTCCTCGTGATGGGCTGAAGGTAAAGTTCAGCCGACGCTAAATGTGTAATGGCAGGAATGGAAAGCGATCGCAATCTAAACAACTGTCAGTATTTATAGCTGAATATCTGGTTGTATCAGTTCGATTGAGAACCAGAGGCTCTAGTTCTCTTTACCAGGTTTCAACCTGGTAACGAGGGTTTATGGGCTGCTGGCTCCAATTGTCAATTAAACTACTTTATATACTCATAATTCCAGTATATTTAGGCAATTAGAAAACACTACTTTGATACCGCATCAAGGATACAAACCTCTATCTAGCAAAGCCTGAGCAACACGTCCTACCCCCAACGTATAAGCTGCTAATCTTAGACTCATCTGCCGTTTCTTAGCATGGTGAATGACTTGCTTATATGCCTGCACCATTAAGTTTTCCATTTCCCGGTTCACTCGTTCCTCATCCCAGAATAGGTAGGAAAGCCCCTGTACCCACTCCAGATAACTCACCACAACCCCGCCAGCATTCGTTAATATATCTGGCAGTACTGTTACACCCCGTGCCTCTAAGGCTTGGCTAGCCTCTA
The DNA here is from genome assembly GCF_038404745.2 of Chlorogloeopsis sp. ULAP02. NCBI lineage: Bacteria > Bacillati > Cyanobacteriota > Cyanophyceae > Nostocales > Chlorogloeopsidaceae > Chlorogloeopsis > Chlorogloeopsis sp. ULAP02. The sequence goes on from NZ_JAYKTT020000041.1 coordinate 21,253, forward strand.
AAGTTACCGGGCCATTAGCCGCCTCTGCTACTATCTTTGCTTGTACCCGATCCACATTGTCTTCTAAGATCTGGTTTTCCAAAGCAGCGGGAATCAAAACGTCACAGGGTAAAGTTAGTAACTCATCATTACTAATTGTTAATGCTTGCGGAAAACCAACCACACTTCCTCGATTCTTAGCAGCATAGGCTTTCAAAGCGGGGATATCAAGACCGACTTCCGAATAGACTCCTCCAGCACTGCTAGAAACAGCCACTACTATGGCTCCTGCTTGGTGTAGTAATAAAGCTGCTGCATTACCAACATTACCAAAGCCTTGGATAGCTACTCTCGTTCCCTCTAATGACTGACCGAGTTCTGCTAACGCCTCCCTGACAATGATCATGGTGCCGCGTCCGGTTGCCATTTCTCGTCCACGCGAACCACCGATAGAAAGAGGCTTACCAGTTACAACTCCCGGTACCGCATGACCAACATTTACTGAATAAGTATCCATCATCCACGCCATTTCACGGGCTGAGGTTCCCATATCTGGTGCAGGAATGTCTACTGATGGGCCGATATTATCTATCAATTCACTCGTATAACGCCGTGTAATCCGTTCTAATTCGCCTACACTGTAGCTTTTGGGATCTATAGCAATACCTCCTTTTGCGCCGCCATAGGGAATACCCAAGAGCGCACATTTCCAAGTCATCAGCATTGCTAATGCCGATACTTCCCGTAGTGTCACTGCTGGATGGTAACGAATACCACCTTTGTAGGGGCCTAAAACATCACAGTGCTGTACTCGATGTCCTGCTAAAACTTGAATTTCTCCACTGTCCCGTTTTACAGGAATAGACACAGTGACTACTTTGCGCGGACGACTGAGAATTTCTAATAACCCTTGATCGAGCTTTAATTCTCGTGCTGCTGCATCCAAATAACTACAAGCTTGATCAAACGGGCAAATAAATGCTGGGGAAGGTGTCTCCAGCGGTTGTAGGGATGTTGAAATCATAAAGCATTCTCTCCAATCGCGCCAATATATGCGAACCGGATTTACGCCTAGCCTATACTTTATTTGTGGGAAAAATATAATTTTTGTAGTTTTTGTTACAAAATTTTCAACTGTAGCTTTTTTGCTAACTCTAAAGATAGTAATATAAGGAAAACCAGAGATACACACAGATGAACACAGATAAAAAACATACTTTTAGTCTGTGTTCCTTTTTTGTTGAAAATGGAGTCGGTACAAGAGATTTATAGAACCCCGACTTTTTTAGAAAAGTCGGGGTTCTGAACAGTTTACACTCAGAATACAAAATACTTAATGCCTATTTTGTTGGTAAAAATACTTTAGAAGTAAAGTTACCATGCAGCCCATAGGGAATATGATGCTGAAGATGTAGCCTCGCTATTGGCCCCTGATTAAAATCACGTACATCTAAAATCACCACATCGGAACGATGGTGAGCAGCATCGTAAACCAGAGCCAACACCCAACCGTCATCTTCGTGTTGAGAATTGGTACGAGGTACAAACACTGGTTCACTGGCAAAGCCTTGGGGTGCAGCACTCCAAAGTTGACGTTCTCCCGACTCTAAATCTATTTTCAAAAAAGCTTGCAAGGGAGCGTTACCACTAGGAGCATGAGCCGCACCTATATATAAATAACGATGTGAGTGTCCAACTTTTTGAGGATGCAAACTGGGAAACTCACAACAACGGCTTTCTATTAACTTTTGCCGTACTGTTTTATTATCTAAATTGAGATTAAATCGCCACAGTTGTCCTGGTTTGAGGGCATCAAAATCAACTTTGCGAAAATCACTTTCTGGCTCTACTTCTGGTAATGATTCGTAACAAATAGAGTCAATAATAATTTCGTTACCTTGCTCAAAAGCATTGGCGTGATGGAAGACAAAACCTGACTGAGTTTCAAGGATTTGCACCTTTTTTTGTTCAGGTTGCCGGGGAATAATAATAATTCGAGTTGGTTGATGATGTTGAAACTTTATACATTCCCCCGCACCACTCATTCCCAAGACAAAAGAAATAGGATTAAAGGTGACAGGATTTTGAAAGAATATGCAGTAATTGGGGGTAATAGCAAAATCATGGATAAAGGCAAAACCTGGCACACTATGGGCGTGCTTTCTGACGACTTTACCAGTTGTGTCTAGTTCAAAAATGGTGATTGTGGTAGATAGCCCTGGTTTAATAGAAAAATTAACTAAGCAAGGAGCACCATTATCTAATTTACAATTAGGGTCGAAGCGCGGATGAGCACCAAAAGCTTCACCCTCTGACAAAACATTGTTGAAGTATTCTTTGCCTAAAGTCTCAAGTGTGTGAGGATCTAGTCGATGGGGTTCAGCTGCTTCCCAAAGAGCTAGTAGTTTATCTCCCCAGTAAATAATATTGGTATTAGCAATGTTTTTGAGGTTGAAGTCAAAGGCATTAGCTAGCCAACCGCCTGGTTTTTGCGTTCCAAATACACCACGATAAAGAATTTTTCCAGCTTTTTGTTCTGCTAAATATCCTGCTGTACGAATAAAGCGGTTGCGGAAATGAGCACGACCGTTTAAGAATGTAATGCGGCTAATCATCCCATCGCCATCAAAGGGGTGATGAATTGGCTGCCCATTAATATCTAGCAAACCAGGGCCATTTCTGAACAGTGTACCGTTAACTTCAGGCGGAATTTGCCCTTCTATATCGTCTATCCAATAATCAAATTCTTGTTTAAGAGACTGATATCCTCCCTGCCATTCACTAGGATTATAAGATTTTTCAGGAAAAGTCGAGGCGTTTTCTTGAGCTTTAAACGTCTGCATATTGATAGTTCGATTGGAAATTTTGAATGAATTAAAGGTGAGTGGTTAGTAGTTAGTAGGGGAACCCGACGCCAGGTGCTACAAGTCGGCAAGCTGCAAGGGCGCACTGGCTCCGCAACGTGCTGCCTCCCTACAGTAGTTAGTGGGAAATAACTAACTTTTGTATGATCGGGTTTAAAAACTAGTGAACTGCTAAAAGCACGCAGCCTCAGCTACTAACAATCCTAATTGCTTTACTTATCAACTGTTTTTGATTCTAGTTCTCGTAGCATCAACTCTGGCATGAAATCGGGTACAAAAGGTTCTTCTCTATCCTTTAATGCTGCTGGTGGTAAATTTTTTGGTGTTTCTGTTTGAGAATTGGCAGCAGGCAACCAATTCAGAAATGGTAGTGGTAACAATGTGCTGAGATTGGTAACAAGCACCAAAAGCCAGAGTTTATCAAAATTGGTTTCGGTGACTCCCAACAAATGCATTAATCCTGCTCCTAATTCGTAGGAAAGTAATCCTGCCAAGTTGGTTACTGACATCAACAGAGCGAATAATGTTGCTTCTACTCCCGACGGACAAAGCCTTGCTGCTAGTACTAGCACGGGCATGTAGGCAATTTGCCCCATGACGGTGAGAATAAGACTGTCGCCTAAACTAAACCAGTGATCGTCGATACCTAAAGCACGATTTGTATGAGTCACCAGTAGCAACATCGTCATTCCTAAAGCTGCTGAAAGAACAGTACTCCAACCAAAGATGACGCGAAAAGCTACGGTTTTAAGAAAACGTTGGAAGATCCAGATACCTAATAAAGAAGCAATGCTTGTTACTAGGCGCACTCGTCCTAAAAATTCTGGTTCAAAGTGCAACTCGTTTGTAGTGAAGAAGAAAAAAGCTGATTCTGCTGTTGGTGTGGCTTGCCAGATGAAGAGAAATGCTGTTGGCAGCCAAATGGCTTTTTGAGTAACTGCTTGGCGTAGTTGCCCAAGCTGATGCTTGATACCTTGGAAGTTGGTGTTATGGCTATCGTTAAAATCTTTGCTAACAGGAGATTCAGCAATAAACCATGCAACAGCAGAGACGATGAGGGGAAAAGAAGCGGTAATCCAAAATACGGTACGATTGCTGAAATGCTCTAAAAGCAAACCGCTAAAGTAAGCGGTGATTAAACCGCCAAAGGCTGAAGCACCCCAGCATAGAGATTGTAGGGAACCTGCTTCTGCTTGAGATTCTGCCCTTGCTCTTTCGACAACCAATGAGTCAACAATCACATCACTGACAGCAACAGACAAGGAACCAAGAGCGATCGCTGCTGTTGCTGCTAAAGGAGTGTGAACAATTGTTGCCAGGCTAATCCAAGATATAGCCCCCAGTACACCCGACAAGACTAGGTATGGACGCCGTCTATAACCCAATATGGGAAAGCCATCTGAAATAAAACCAAACAGTGGCTTAATAATCCAAGGTAGAGCGACAATGCCGAATAATGCGGAGACTTGAGCCGGAGATAGCCCTAGTTCATCTTTTAGGAAAAAGCTGACGGCTAGGCGCGCCAATCCCAAAATGCCTTGGACAAAGTAAACGGTGAGAATGGCGATTAGTTCGGCAGTTGGTTCGTTACCGAAAAAAACCTTCTCTTTAACCGAGTCTTTAACCTTGGACAAGCCAGAGGAAGAAATCAGCATTGATAAACAAATTTTAAGTTTTATCGACTTTTATTATGATATCGATTTTCTCATGGTCAGGTATAGACAGCGATCGCTTGTCAGGATTTGTTTACCTTTTAAGGTAGTCACATAGCTCAATTCAAGGTACTATTGTCGCGATCGTCAAGGGTATTTCCACAGGATACTCATACTGTAAAGCATGATAGATATAAAAACTGTGCTTATAACTCAATTGTGAAACTGTCGCGCAGATGAAAATCAGCTTTTGCACCTTTATGAGTCAATGCCCAATAACTTACCTCACCGTCTTTATGTTTAATAACAGTAGTAATTGCAACATCAAGGGCTTGCTCTGCTGAGACAATTTGATCTAAATCGACATTTAGTGCCAGCGCCAAACCATCAGAGTAACTGTGGATACTAAACGGAAGCGTTGTGAAAGCTGTTTCCTCTTGTATACCTTCGCGGTATCCAGCGAAGCGATAGACATTCCAGTGTCCGGCGGGAGAGAGGTTAAATTCCCAATACTTTTTAGAATCTTTGACACCCAAGAAGAACTCAAAACATGTGTCTTCCCACAGTTCGTGCTTTCGTGTTGGTGTGTCTGATGGTGGAGCTATTCTTACTTCTTCTACATTTCCAAGCAATGCGTAGGTAATAGTGAGTTGATTCGCAATTCGGGCAACATTACCTGCAATTTTTAAATTGAGTAACGACTCTTTAGAGGTAAAGGGTTGCAGAGAAAATATCTGTTCGTTCATTTCATATCCTGGATAATTTTGCGAATCGCTTTTTCTTGAGATTCGATACTCTCACTCAGCTTAAATTGGACAAGTGCTCTCGCCAGGTTGTGTTCTGGGTGCTTGACTTTAAAGTAGACATTTCCTGCTAAGTAGTCAGCAAAAAATCTTAGCCCTAATTCAAAGGCGATCAGACGAATTGCATCGTACATATATAAATAGTCATTCTCGGTAAGAAACGCCTTTGCTACCGAGAGATAACCTTGGAGAATTTCCTGACACAATTCTGTATCAAAATAAACGCTTTCCCATTGCTTAGTTTCTTCTCCCGCTGGATTGCAGCCTGATCGCAAACAGTCGCCAATATCGTAATGTACCAATCCTGGCTTAACGGTGTCGAGATCTATAACGCTAACAGCTTGCCCAGTAACAGTATCAAACATGACGTTGTTAATTTTTGGATCGCCATGCATCAGGCGTAGTGGCAGTTTACCTTGAGCTTTTGCATTTTCAAGGGTATGCGCCCAAATTTTGCGATCGCTTACAAACTGCAAGCAATAATTTACTTCCGGAGATTGCTTGGGACTAGTTTTCGCGAGAACATCCTCGTAATGCTGGAGGTAAAGCGGTGTAATGTGGAAACCTTCGAGGGTATCAGCGAGTTTTTCTGGGGGTAAGTCGCTGATTAAATTGTGGAACATACCTAAGGCATAGCCAATTTCTTTGGCATATGAGCGATCGCGCATTTGATCGAAAGACTGTGAGCCTTCAATAAAGCTGATTGCCCGCCAGAAAGAACCTTCAGTATCTTTCCAGTGATCTTGAGCATCCTTGGTTAATAGTACACGCGGTACTTCCCAACGACGACTGAGGGGGGTGCGTTGTAGCCGTTGATGAACATGCTCAGTGTAGAAACGCATATTCTGCATAATCAGTTGTGGCTGACGAAACACCTGCGTATTGATGCGTTGCAGGACAAAATGCTTTTCTTGGGAAGCATCCAGAGTTACTAAGAAGGTGTCATTTATATTGCCACTTCCAAAAGCTTGAACGTTTCTAACCTTACCTTGAAGCGTAAACTGTTCAGCAATAGTAATAAGATTGTCTTTACCCTGTGTTTTGAGATGTTCTGTCGTGTTCATGTTCGCTCTGCACTACTCCCCACGTGATTGCACAAAGGCAATTGGAGACATGGTAGCGCAAGTATTGCATCTAGTTTGTATAAAAAAAGTGAAAGTGCAAATATCTTAATGCGTATTTAACTTTAAACATTATCATTATCTTGACATTATACTCTCAAAATGAGAGTATAAACATAGTTTAATTTTTATTAATTAATAAAATATGACGAAAAATATAGAAATAAATGCATCTAATTTCAATTTGCAATCTTCGTGTTGATGCTGCCCAATATTCTAATGTTAAAAAGCAAATTGATGAATGGTATGCACCTGTAAAGAAAGCCGATTGGTAGAACTTAGATGATGTTTGTAGAATTGATCGAGATGCTGAAGCGGTTGGGGATTTTCCCATTTTTAATATTAAAGGTAATGACTAACGTTTGATTGTCGGTATTGACTATGAGAACCAAATAGTTTGCTACAAATATTTTCTAATATACGCTGAATACGACAAAGAGAAATGAAAAAATGACCCTTATTTTTGACAAAAATATTTATCGCAGTCTATTGGCTGAAGTTATTCCTGCTGCAATAGAAACAGAAGAAGAGTACGACCGTATCTTAAAAGTGGTAGAACAGTTAACTTTTAAGAAAAATCGTACAACTGAGGAGCAAGCTTTACATAAGTTACTAGTGATATTAATTGAAGCTTATGAAACACAGAACTATCGTATAGATCAATCTGCAACTCACGAAATTCTCCAACATATCATGGAAGCTAGTGGAACCCGTCAAGCAGACTTAGTAGGTATTATCGGTTCTAGTGGCGTAGTCTCTGAAGTTGTGAATGGCAAGCGTTCGATTAGCAAGGCACAAGCGAAAGCGCTTGGGGATTATTTCAAGGTATCGCCTAGTTTGTTTATTTAGTCTTTTTGTATATTTTTTTCTCTTTCCCAGGCTGGAGTCTGGGAAAGCATTGATTGAAGCTCTGCCTCATAATTGGAGGCGGAGCCTCCCAGTTTCCATGACTATGCAGAGCATAGTAATGAGAGAAAATTAGGGATGAGATGTTTTTAAACCACTGCCGCAGTTGTTTTTACCTCAAAAATCTTTTCAATCACATCTTCTACTACCTTATCTGGTGTGGAAGCACCAGAAGTTAATCCGATGACAATTTCTCCATCTGGCAACCAGTTTTCTGTAATTTCTAAATTACCGTTTAATACTCTGTGTTCGATCCGATTTTCAGACAAAATTCTCGCTACGCTATCAATGTGATAAGAGGGAATTTTACGCTCTACAGCAATTTGTTGTAATTGTGTAGTATTAGAGGAATTAAAACCACCAATTACTATCATCAAATCTAACTGTTTTTCTACTAACTCTAACATTGCATCTTGTCTTTCTTGTGTGGCATCGCAGATGGTATTGAAGCTTTGAAAATGTTCATTTAAATTTGCTGGACTATATTTTTGCATCATGGTACGCTCAAATAGTTTACCAATCTGCTCAGTTTCACTTTTAAGCATTGTCGTTTGATTAGCAATTCCAACTCTTTCTAAGTCCTGCTCAGGTTCAAATCCTGGTGAACAAGCTTTACTAAATTTAGCTAAAAATTCCTCTCGATTTCCTCCATTCAAAATGTAATTAGTAACGTACTCTGCCTCCTGCAAGTTTAAAACAATTAAATATTTACCAGCAAAGGAACTTGTGGCAATTGTTTCTTCGTGCTTGTATTTACCATGAATAATGGAAGTGTATTCATGCTTTTTGTGTTTTTCGACGGTATTCCAAACTTTTGATACCCAAGGACATGTCGTATCAACAATTTTGCAGCCTTTATCATGGAGTATCTGCATTTCTTCAACACTAGCTCCAAAAGCAGGCAAGATTACGACATCGCCAGATTCAACAACAGAAAAGTCTTTTTTACCTGCTGTAACGGGTATAAACCCTACTTCCATCTCCAGCATTCGTTGATTAACAGAGGGGTTGTGAATAATCTCGTTAGTAATCCAGATGCGTTCTGTAGGGAAATGTTTGCGAGTTTCATATGCCATTGCTACGGCACGTTCCACACCCCAGCAAAAGCCAAATGCTTCCGCCAGCAAAATAGTGATATTTCCACGGGTGAGTGTGTAATTATTTTCTCTTAGCTGCTGAATTAACTTGCTTTCATATTCGGATTGTAATTGGGTGGCGACTTCTGCTTGGTGACCAAACCCTTTACGATGATAGTGTTCTGAATGCTGAAGTGAACGTTTAAAGGTTTTTGTATCCATTGATTTTTGTCACAATTTCGTCAATTTCATTTTCTCGCGCCATGACGCAATTGTGTTGGGGAGATGGGGAATTAAAAATTTCTACTACAAACGAATAAGTATAACCTAACTTTCCCACGCAGTAATAATTACAGGCATAGGAACATCGGGAGAAATTAAAAAATCAAAATAAAGCAAAATAAAAATTTTTAAATTGGCGATCGCTAGTCTTGCAGTTTCATCTGGCTGTACAGCTGCAAGGCAGTTCTCCAGACTAGATAGCCTTGAGGACTCAAGTGCAAGCCGTCGGTGGTGAGTTCAAGCCGAAGGTTACCTTGTTTATTAGCAAATAAGGAATATAAGTCTAAATATTTGACGCCTTCTTGTTTAGCTATTCCCTGGAGTTGCTGATTCAACTCCTGAATACGGCTATTGGGAATGGCGAGTAGTTTTTCTCTTCCTTCCCAGGTAGCTTGCTCTGCTCCATGCGGTAATATCGACTGAATGACAATGTGCGTTTTAGAATGTACCTTGTGTAAATAACGCACGATTTGCCGCTGATTCTCTAAAATTATTTCATCGCTGATGCCTCGAATCAAGTCATTGATGCCAATCATCACAAAAATAGTTTTCGGTCGCGTCTGGTCTAATAACTCTAATCTTTTTAATAACCCAGCACTGGTTTCTCCTGAAATTCCCTGATTTAACCAATTTGTGTCTTCTGGTAATAATTCAGGTGGAAACCATAGACTTAAAGAATCTCCAGTCAGTATCGTTAAAGGCTCAGGATACTTTTGGGCAGCTACTTGGGCTTCTTGCTTGAGAATGTCTACCCACTGCTGATAATTAAGTTTGTGACGAGGACTTAAATGTAATGTTGGGTGTGCTAAATTTTCAGGCTGTAGGTGATTTGGTGATATTGGTTCAAAAAAAGCAGTGACTACTTGCTGACGCCAGATTAGTAGGATGAGCGCTAGCAAGAGGATGCCATTAGTTACCAGCAATAAAATTGCCCAGATCGGAAGGGTTTTTGCAGAAGTGGACACGAGTAGCGATATTCATCAAAACTTTAGTATAAAATTTTATACCGCTATGCTGAAAAATCCCACTATTTATTGCCAATACTAATGCGATCGCCAAATTCTTCGTTGTAACCTTCTTCTCCGTGTTCGTTGATATCAATGCCTTGCACTTCTGCTTGCTCTTTAACACGCAAACCAACTGTGGCATCAATAATTTTAAGAATAATGAAGGTGCCAACACCAGCAACTAAATACGCAACAGCAATAGCCACCAGTTCTACTAACAATTCATGCCAATTACCTTTTAGTAAACCATCTTTACCTGCGGAGTTGACTGCGGTGCTAGCAAAAATTGCTGTCAAAATTGCACCAACTGTACCACCAACACCGTGTAGGGGATAGGTATCCAATGCATCATCAATTTGGATCTTGTGCTTGAAGCTAACTGCATAAAAACAGATAAATGCAGTCATGCTGCCAATTAAAATCGCTGCTAGTGGCGTGACGAATCCGGCAGATGGAGTAATACCAACTAAACCAGCCACTGCTCCTGTGGCTGCACCTACAGCAGTTGGCTTACCACGCAAGACTTTTTCCAGAATTAACCAGGTTAATGCTGCTGCTGCTGCACTAGTGTTTGTAGTTACAAAAGCTATGGTTGCTAAACCACCAGAAGCAAGAGCACTACCAGCGTTAAAACCAAACCAGCCAAACCACAGCAAACCAGCACCTAATAAAATAAAGGGAACATTGTGAGGAGGACTAAGGCGATCGGGATAGGTTTTTCTAGGCCCTAAAATCATCGCTGCTACTAAAGCAGAAACTCCAGAACTAATGTGAACTACTGTACCACCGGCAAAGTCGAGTGCGCCGATACCACCGTATAAGCCCAAGAATCCACCTTTTGCCCACACCATATGAGCAAGAGGAGTGTAAATAAATGTAGACCAAAGCAGTACAAATAAAGTGTAAGCAGTAAAGCTGATCCGTTCCGCGATCGCTCCAGAAATTAGAGCTGGGGTGATAATGGCAAACATGGCTTGAAAAATCATGAATGCCTGATGTGGAATTGTTGGTGCATAGGAAACGACATCAACAGGATTTGATCCTTTGAGATAATCTGTTACCTCTGTGCCAACACCGTTCAATCCAAGCCACTGTAATCCACCAATAAAGGGGTTTCCTGGTGCAAAGGCAAGGCTATAACCCCACAAAATCCACGTCACTCCCACAATCGCCATGACTACAAAGCTCATCATTAAAGTGTTAAGTACGTTACGAGAACGCACAAATCCACCATAAAAGAAGGCAAGTGCGGGAGTCATCAGCAATACTAAAGCAGATGAAATCAACATGAATGCCGTATCTGCAGCAGTTTGAGCATCAGAAATTGCTGCATTGACATCAACGGGTGCAGCTAGGGCGTCGCCTCTCAAAAGTCCGCCCAGAATTAGTAGAATAGCTGCCCCAATGAACACAACTTTTTTCAACACTTCCTTTGATTCCTCTGCGTCATCTTTATCTGTTTATATAGCTATATAGCTTTATTTGAGTGATTTTATATACCTTTTTCTGTATTCAGAACTACTCAAATTAAGTAGGATTTAAAACATCTATAAAAATATACTCCTCAAGGAGTTATTGAAAATTAGATTCTGATGCTTTTATGCAATTTTTGCATGATTTAGTTGTATTAATAGCATTGTTTAAGGAAATGATATTTTTTATCATTACGTCTATT
>NZ_JAYKTT020000042.1:0-1092 GCF_038404745.2 Chlorogloeopsis sp. ULAP02
ATACCAATTCGCCAAAATAAGGCAACAGATGAGAAAATAAGTATAAATGCACCTAAAGGAATAGCAAATGTCAGGGGTGTACCGTCTAAAGATAAAAGAAAGTGTAGAAGAACTAAAGCAGATGCTCTGAGTTCAAAAAGTAGCAAGTATTAAAGAAAAAGTGCAGCTACTATACTTGCTAAAAACTGGATATGCTCCTACAGTGACAAGGGCAGCGCAGATTCTGAGTCGAAATCGCTCGACAGTACAACAGTGGCTTCAAGTGTATCGAAATCAGGGAATGGAAGGATTACTAGAACAAAAGCATTCATCAGGTAGACCTAGAGCAATTCCAAAATGGGCAGAAAACGCTCTCCATCAGCAATTGCAAAAACAAGAAGGATTTAATGATTACCAAGAAATTGTAGATTGGCTCCAAGAAAATTTAGGAATTAATACGACATATAAAACAGTCTATAAACTAGTACATTATCGATTAGAATCATCGCCGAAAGTGCCTCGTCCTCAAAGTATAGAGCAATCCCAACAACGAGTTGAGGGCTTTAAAAAAAACTCGCAGACAACTTAGCGCTCCTACGACAGTTTTGTTTGACAGTGCTATGCACAACAGCAACAGTGCGGTTTTTTTGTGGTGATGAAACTCGAATTGGTTTAAAGACAATTACAGGACGTAAAATTACGGCTAAGGGTGTCAAACCAGTTGGATTACACCAATGGAAATTTCAGGCAACATTTTTATATGGAATTGTCGAACCAACTACTGGGGAACATTTCTTCTGGGAGTTTTCGCACCTCAATACTGATTGTTTTCAAATATTTCTTAATTTGATAGCTCAACATTTCGCCGATAGCCTGCTGATTATCCAACTTGACAATGGCGCGTTTCATAAAGCCAAACGTCTTTGTGTTCCAGATCATATTATTTTGCTTTTCCAGCCTTCACATTCTCCAGAATTAAATCCGATTGAACAGGTCTGGCAATACTTAAAGCGCCGACTTCGTTGGTTATTACCCAAAAATCTCGATGATTTACGTTCTTGTCTCTATCTTGAAATTGGGAAATTAACCAAACAAATTATTGCATCAATTACT
>NZ_JAYKTT020000043.1:0-31756 GCF_038404745.2 Chlorogloeopsis sp. ULAP02
TAACAATAGGAGGGTATGAACAGGCACCATTGCCCTCACCAAAGAAAGCGATCACCCTCACTCAACCGCTACTGCCGCGCCAGATACATCCGCATCTTGGCTTCGTAATTCTCGACGGGTTCCCTGTATAGGGTCAGCTCAACATGCTTGCGATCGGGAATGGGCAGAATTTCGCGTGGTAGTTTGTTGTTCTGAATGTTCACAGTCCGTTTCCTTTTTTAGCGTGGTTGTGACTGTTTACCCTCTTCTTTGGCTTTAAAGGTGGTTTTTCTCCTTCAAATAAGGTTGGTGTGACTAGTTAAAATTGAAAAGTTGTCCTGAGAGTGGCAATAATATCGCTGCCGTTATCCCGGTCTTGGTTAGGTGCAGTCAGCCAAATTACCCCACGAGTAAGAGAGATTTTGTCGTTAATTTGATAGCGGTAGAAACCTTCTATGTGTAGCGGCATATCTACCTTAAATGCTTGAGGATTGCCGCCATCAAAATCGGTGAGGTAGGGTTCTGCACCAAAAACAAACCCCAAAAGATTGCCTTTTTTCCCAAAATCGGGAAAGGCGAAGTTCAAGGCATAGGTCAGAATATTGGCATCACCTTGACCAATTAAGCGAGGATAAAAGGTACTAAACCAGCCGTTGACAGCAAAGCCTGGATTGACTTTCCAAGAAAACTGCACTCCATAACCGTTGGTAACTACTGGGAAAAAAAGGTCTTGACCTGCTAGGGTATTGGCAACGGCAGTACCGGTGACAGCCAAACCATTGTAGTTAAAGCCAAATCGCCCCCTTGCCGGGTTACATTTGTTGGTATAAACACCTGTGATCGCAAAGTTATCTGTTAAATTCCAGGTAAGCTGTCCCAACGCCCCATAGCCACCATTGAATAGTCCTCTGTTGGGATTTCCTGCTACAAAACCATCAGCAAGATAACCCCCTGTTAAAGTCAGAGATTTGCCTATTTTATAGTTGAGGATAATGCCTGCACCTCCACCAGAAAGGGTATAAATTGGGTTGTATTCACCAAATACGCTGATTGCCCCAGTACCACTTTCCTTGTCATCGAAATAAGGATTTAGGGTAGGTGCATACAGTTGGAACGCAGAAAAACTGTTAGCTATAGCAACATTAAAATCATCGGTGAGCGGAAAGCTGTAAGCAATAGCGGCCAGCAAAACTCCATTGGAGGTGTTAGCACCAAACTGTGAAGATAATGTTCCTTCAGCCGTAGAGTTTTTAACAGTGCCAATGCCAGGAATGCCAACCTCGACCCCTGCTAAATTGAAGGGGCCGGTAATCAAACCTTGTTGTTGTTGAACTGAGCCTTGGGGAACATTGCCTGAGAATAAACTCATCAACAGCACATCTCTACCCGTAAAACTGGAAGCCAAATTCAAATTAGCCCGATATTGAAAAACACTGTGGTTAACACCGCCATCCTCACCAAACACATCAGATACTGCAAAGATGGCGTTGCCAAATAGTTTAGTTGTGGTTGAAAATTGATTCGCTTCTAGAGTGGCAGATCTAGCTTCTAAGCTATCAACGCGATTGCGTAGCACTGCGAGTTCTGCCGCAAAACTTTCTTGGAGTTTTCTTACCACTTCTAAGTCTTCTTTGCTGACCAAATCTGCGGTTGAGCTGGTAATCAATTCGTTAATGCGATCCAGGCAGGCATTTAACCCAGCTGCAAATTCATAGCGCGTCATAGCTCGATTACCACGATAGGTGCCATTGGGATAGCCTGCGATACAGCCATAACGTTCAACTAGAGATTGCAAAGCACCAAATGCCCAGTCCGTGGGGCTGACATCGGAGAGTTGAGAAACCGAGTTCACCTGCTCCATTTCTGGAGAAACAAACTCTTGTGCCGACAATGGTTCATCAGTTGCGATCGCGTTTGTTTCTGGTGTTTGTGCGATTGCTGAGTTGACATTCAAAGGCTGCCCAACCAACTTTGTCCCAGATGATTTCTCTGCTAATTGATCGAAATTTTTGAACGAGTTCTTTGCACTTGCTGGTGTTTTAGTCAACAGCAAAACACTACAAGTAATTGGCAAAATAAGTAACAACTTATCCCACAACTTCCATTGATGATTGAACATGTGTCCTCACACTCCTTACACTTGAGACAAAGTTGCCCGTGGGTGCTATGGCAGTTGTCGTCTGAGGCTGGCTGCAAATTCTTACCTGTTACTTCTGGCAAGCGAAGAAAGTTTTTTCAGTTACTGCCACAATCATATTATGTGGATAGCTAGATATAAAAAGTAAATAATTATCGTAAGTTTACAGTCTAAAAATAAGAAACTTATAGTAAATAAATAAGAAAAAAATAAGAAAATTGTGGTCTAAAAATAGGAAATTAATAAACTTTAGATTAGCAGCAACCAATCCTTAAAACTTATTCTAAGGCAATCGTGAATCAGCAAAATGGCAATCACAATCGAGACTTAATAAAACTTGATTTACTCAGACTGCTCGGTGCTATTGTTGGAGGAACCATAGCCTACATCATCACTAGCAACCTACCTGCCTTCAGTTCTGTACTTGTGTGTGCAATGGGGATTGCCCTCTCATCTCTGGCCAGCACTAGATCGTCTCATCCCACTCTTTGGTGGGCTAGTTTGGGAACTATTGCTGGAAGTATTATGGGAACAGGTTCAGCGTTAGCAGACTCAATTGCCCAGTTCGATCTATCAGACAAAGTTTTACTACGGCGTACCATCATCGGTTTCTTGAGTATAGCGGGGTTAATATCCGGGATTATCTTAGGTAGAAACTTGCATAAAACTCACATACCTCCCCCAAGGGATTTCCTTAAGGTAGTAAGCGGGCTGACGGCAGGAGTATTTGCTCTAATTGTCACAATTAAATTTACCTGGGATGGTTTGGAGCAGGCACGGGTACTTTCAAGCAGACTAAGTACTATAACTACAATTCTGGCTACATCCCTCGCTGTACCTGCTTGGCTCGGCTACCAACTGGGACGCTTCCGGTAGTGCTCAAGATGTAATGATGGAGAAGTAGAATTTCTTGCGGATGGAGGGCATTTCACTTGCCGGGATTGCTCGATCTGCCCAAGTTTCCCAGCAATGGCTGCTTTCCCTACGTGAATGAAAAATACACTCTGGTACCCCGAAGCGTGCAGGTGACACCCAAAAAATATCTATTTTCTTCTTCCAAGGCTGTCCAATTTCTTGTTCAAGTCACAAAGGTTTCTGACCGAAGAGGCATAGGAGCAATCAATTCAAAATTAAAAATTAAAAAATTTTCTCCGCTGCCCCCTTCTATTTCTCCCTGCTCCCTTTCCTCTTCATTGACCACGTAAATCATTACTTGTTACTTCAATCCTTGTTTCTCTAATTGTAGTACTAACCTTTGATAAATCTTGTCCAACCACACTGGAATTACAGGTTTACCTTCATCTAAAGATGCGATCGCCTTTGTTCTGTCATACTCCATAAGTGCAAGCGATCGCTCCTGTGCTTCTGACAACAACATAAAGCGTACAGTTATAAAATTAAAGTGGGTTGAAAGGAGCGCTGGGATCGTACACAAAATCAAGTGTGTATAGTAGCTTAATTATAAATTCCAAAACAATTAATTTGGCAAGACGGACATTAATCTGTCAACGCAGACAAATAATTTGGCAAGCGACAAGTGTTCAACTTCATACTACAAATATAGAAGATGATGGTGTTACTCTACCTGGACAAGAAATATTACTAGAAAACACACCACACCTAAATTTAGATACTGGTAAAGACACTAAACTTCCAGAAGCTATAGTCAAAATTCTCTCAGAGAAACAAGCCAGCTTAAAAGAATGGGAAACAGCTATTGCACTATACGAGTTAACTGGTTCTAGTGGAGTAATAGAGTACCTTCAACAGTTAGATTCTTGGCGCAAATACTTGGGTAATAAACCAGTAGAGAACCATATTGATAAAGACTCAATTCAAAATTTCGTATAACCAGTACAAACTTAAGTAAGTGTTTACTGGTCACTACATAATAAATACCAAGCAAGCAGAAAGAGTTAATACTAACTCTTCTTTTTTTAACCACTGCTTATAACTAACGCATGATAATTAGATGTTTATCTAATCTGTGATGCCAGTATACCTATACTACGGCGAAGATACCTATTCGCTCAATCAAAAAATTAACCATTTGGTGAATCAAAATGTTCATGCTGAATAGAAAGCTTTCAACTACATCAAGCTATCTGGAAATGAGAAAAATATTGCTGCCAAGGTTTTTACTGTGGTTATGACTTTGCCCTTTGGAGATGGTAACAAAATTGTTCATACAGACAGCGATCATTTAATTGGAAGTTTATCAAATGAGGATAATAACCAAGAACTTGAAAATCAACTTTCTCGAATACCTGCAAGTAACATTCTTTTAATTACTAGTAACAAAAAGCCAGATTCCTGCAGAACAGTAGTAAAAACTATCCTAAAATATGCTCAACAAGAAGAGTTTCTTCTCGTTCTTTGTAGGGATAAAAAGGGGATAGTTAATTTGATAGGGAAGTATGCAGCTATCCATCAAGTTAAACTTACACCGGATGTGACTGATTATCTAGTCGAAGCAATTGGTAATAACACTGCACGAGCCGATAGCGAATTTGCTAAACTTGCTGTCTATGCAAGTGAAAAAATTATTTCCCTTGAGGAGGTAAAACAATTAGTTAGTAATCACAATACTGACTACCAAAAGCTTACTATGGCTATGTTAAGAAATCATTCAAACTTGGCAATAGCGCAGGTAGATAAACTACTAGATAATAATGAACATCCACTCAAAATAGTAGCAACGCTTACGTCAATTTTTCGCACTTGGCTAATAACTAAAGCCGGGGTAGAAGCTAAATTATCTGATACTAAAATTGCAGAAATAGCCGAACTGAAAAACCCTAAAAGATTGTATTACCTCAAAGATGAAATCAAGTTTGTAGGCGTTCAAAAACTGAAAAACAGCCTTACCTTACTTTTACAACTCGAAACGGAACTCAAAAGCAGCACTAACAATTTAACTAGCCGAATTATCGAAATTTGCACGATTTGACATACTCACAGCCCTAAAAGTGCGGTGATTCCCAAGACTCACGACTTGGGTTTCTGTTTCCTTCCATGACTGGATTTTCGCAACTGCCCTTTAGACTTATGCCTAGCAGGTCTTACGTTCGCTCCACAGACTGTAACGGTGTGTCCCACCGCCAAAATATTTTTAGCTGCATTAATGTCCCGGTCGTGGTGCGTTCCGCAGTTGGGACAATCCCACTCTCGGATACTCAACGGCAACTTTTCAACAACGTGACCGCAATGTCCACAGCGTTTAGAACTGGGAAACCAACGGTCAATTTTTACCAAGTTTCGACCATACCACTTGGCTTTATACTCCAGATGCCTCACCAATTCTCCCCATGCGGCATCACTAATGGCACGGGCGAGTTTGGGATTTTTGACCATGTTCTTAACTGTCAAGTCCTCAACCACTATCGTTTGGTTTTCACGAATCAGTCGAGTTGTCAGTTTGTGCAAATGGTCTTGTCGGGAATCAGAGATTTTAGCCTGAAGACGAGCTACTTTGAGTCTTGCTTTATCTTGGTTGCGAGAGGACTTCTGTTTGCGACTCAAAGACTTTTGCGCTCTCCTCAGTTTTTGATAGTGGTTGTCAAACGCCTTGGGATTAGCAATCTTTTCACCCGTACTCAGGGTAACAAGAGAACTAACCCCAACATCCAGTCCTACAGCACTATCAACTGGGTGCATGGTTTCATCAGTCGGATCGTTGATCAAGAGACTCACAAACCAGCGTCCAGAGGGTTCAAGTCTAACCGTGATAGTTGTGGGTTCACAATTTTTGGGAAGTTGCCTAGACCATTTAATTGGCAATGGGAGAGAACACTTTGCCAAGTAAACTTGTCCATCCTTCCACCTGAAAGCAGACTTGGTGAACTCTGCACTGCCACCACTACGCTTCTTTTTAAATTTAGGGTATCTTGCCCTACCAGCAAAGAAGTTACTGAAAGCCGTTTGCAGATGCCTCAATCCTTGTTGCAGTGGTACACAGCTAACCTCATTTAAAAATTGGAGGTCATCGAGTTTTTTCCACTGCGTCAGCATTGCAGAGGTTTGAACGTAGTCTACTCGTTCTTGCCTGGAGTACCAAGCCTCGGTTCTCGCTGCCAATGCTCGGTTAAACACCAACCGTACACAACCAATTGTCCGGCGCAATATTTGTTCTTGCTTGGCAGTTGGGTAAAAACGGTAATGGTAGGCTTTTTCCATGCCTCACATTTTACCACATTCCATGTAAAGCCGTGCTAGAAGCACGGCGTAAGAGACTCAGGAGTTTTGATGAAAAACGACTTATTTACAGAAATCATCGGACAGCATACCGCCAAACTTCTACTAACTAAAGCAATTGAACATAATCAAATTGCTCCCGCATACCTATTTAGCAGCGAAGTTGAGGGAGTGGGCAAAGGAAAAATTGCTTTGGCATTTGCAAATGCAATACTCTCAAGAGGAAGTCGATCCGCGATCGCAGGAGAATATAAACATCTAGACATCTTACAAATCAAACCAACCTATACCGAAAACACCTCCCAGCAGAAAAGTGTCCCTGCTATCCGAGTAGAACAGGTGCGCGAGGTAATTGAATTTCTCTCAACTAGTGCAGTCGAGGGCAAGCAAAAGGTTGTGATTATCCACGAAGCAGATATGCTCAACCCTACTGCCGCTAACAAACTTCTCAAGACGCTGGAAGAACCTAAAACTGGAACGTTTATTCTGATATCATCCTATCCTCAAAAGCTATTACCCACTATCAAGAGTAGGTGTCAAATCATACCTTTCCAAAGGTTAACTGATGAGGAGGTTATTTCTGTCCTTAAAGACCAACAAATTGAGGTAACAGAAAAAATACTAGCTATCAGTTCGGGCAGTTCTGGTCAAGCGATCGCCAATATTAAAATGTTAGGTTCCATCTCACAAGAAATCACAAAGCAACTGGAAGTGCCTCCTGACGATATCCTCAAGGCACTCAGTTTGAGTAACTCCATCTCAAGCTGGAATCACCAGACGCAGTTATGGTTGCTTACCTACCTGCAATACAACTGGTGGCAGAAATTAAAAAGCACTAAGCTACTAGCTAAATTCACTCAAGCAAGAAAGCAATTGCTGCATCACGTTACGCCCAGAAGCGTTTGGGATAGCCTACTTCTGCCATAACAAAACCCACTCATTATCAAAAAGCACTGCCAGTTAGAAGTATTTCTAGCTGGCAGTATTTGTTTACACATAAAAGATATGAACCAGCAACACAGTTTATTCGATGTCGAAGAAACCATCCGTAACAGTAAAAGCCAAAAAGCTAGCGAAATATTGAACCCTAGCTGGATGCCTAAGCCAGGAAGTCACCCTCCTGACTCGGCTACAAAACCGTGCATGAGATGTTAACCTCACACGGCTCCTCGATGATTTGGTGCTTGTCAAGCACACCCATGAATTCAGAGTTAAAAGGGATTATGGTTGAGATAATCCTCATCTATCTCTTGAACTGTGACAACAGCTTTATCTGCTGCCGTTTTAGCATCGTGACAATGTCCGTGAAGTAATTGAAGGTTGTCATACTTATCCTTACCGCCTTTTGAGCGGGGGACTTTATGGTCGATTTCCATCAAATCTTCATCGTGGAAGAATAACCCACAATGAGCACACTTGCCTTTCTGCATCTTCAAGAGTGTTGCCACCCTTGTTAGCGCTTCAGGATGTTTGCCCATCCTGGAACTCCAGTACACCCAATCACCGTCAAACGGGCTACGGCTTCCTTGCACTTGTATGTGTCTGACGATACGAGTTTCACGGTGCTTTAGTAAGCGAATCTTCTGATTATGGGGTTTAAATACCCAATTATCAGACCCTACGGTTTGCCAATATTTTTGACAACTCCATCGAGAAGATTTATTGGGGTGACGATGTTCTGCCCATGCTTTTAGCTGGCTGAATAATGTTGTATCAGCCTGATTAAATATGCGTTTGCTAACGACACCTGAGTAGTAGTTTGTCCATCCACGGATGACGGGATTCAGATGAGCTATTAAATCAGATTGTGGTACTGACTTATGCCCATCAATCAATTTACCTATCTTCTGCGTGTGTGTCTTTAGCTTTGTTTTGCTTGGGGTAATAAGAGTTTTGTAACCAAGTAATTTTCCGTTTGAGCTTTTGCCACTGTGATATTTTCCTACAGGAAATTGTCGAACAGTGAAGCCCAAAAAGTCAAAACCAACGTTACCTTCATACATATTAAGTGTATGGGATATTCGGGTTTTACTTGGTTTCAATTCCAGCCCCAATTCATTTAACCACTCCGCCATAATCTGCTGACATCTTTGGACGACGGAAAGGTTTTTATGCAGAATGATAAAATCATCTGCAAATCGAATTAAGCTTATTGCGCTACGGTTATCCCTTTTACATTCGGGTAAAGTTAGAGCAACTTGTTTAATTCTATTTTCCATGCCGTGGAGGGCTATATTCGCTAATAATGGCGAAATCGTCCCACCTTGTGGCACTCCCATTGATGTTTTGTTGTCAGATTTCTCTCTTAAAGCATATTCAGAGAAATCAATCACTCCCGCTTTCAACCATGCTCGAATTTGTCGGCGGATGGTGGGAAATGTATTTAATTTTGACAGCAGAACATTGTGATTAATTTTGTCAAAACATTTCGCAATATCGGCATCCAACACATATTTAGGTTTGAACTTAATAGAGTTGAAAATTGCCTTAATCGCATCATGGGCATTTCTTCCTGGTCGAAAGCCGAACGAGTTTGGCTCGAAGCGAGCTTCCCATTCTGGTTCCAAGACTAGTTTTACTAGCGATTGCAAGGTGCGGTCGTACAGAGTGGGTATAGAAAGGGGTCTTTTTTCTCCCTCTGAGCCGGGTTTTGGTATCCACACCCTTCGAGTGGAAGCGGCTTTATGACCTAGCTTCAGGGATTGTACTAAGATAAGACGTGCTTTTGGGGACAAGTTTTTCAACCCATCTATTCCAGCCGTTTTCTTACCTCGGTTGTCCTGTGTTACCCTACGAACCGCTAAACACTTCGCTGACCAGGAGTGCAACAACGTTTTTTGGAGTTTACGAACTGCCTTGACATCACCACGTTGCGAGGCTTTGTAGATGCGTTTTTGCAACTTAAATACTTTCTTTTCTAGCTTTTGCCAGGGGATAGTATTCCATTCCACCGTAGTCTTGAAACTCGTTTTAGATGTATACATTGCTACTGGTACCTCTACAATCCAAGTCACCGTGCCTCTGTCTGCATATCCTCCTCGTTACAAGGAGGCGTTGGCTTCTGAGGCAATCCTTCCCCCTGAAGGCTTGCGGTTGGCTACCTACTCCAAAATTCGACCAATTTTGGAGAGCGCATTAGGGGGTTACTTCGTTCCCAATTTTTCGTTTGACGCTGGTTTTAGGATTCTCTCTCTTCACCGGGTTTGTTGTGAGTGCATGTTGGTCTGCCGCTTAATCAGCCAACCACTTATCCTTTCCCTTTTGGGACAAGCCCAACAGCCTTTTGGCTTGTTTTGCATAACGATGATTCAGTCGAGAGATTCGTATTCCTATCCATGACCAGCTATGCTAGGCGGGATTCCGCATTAGGCTAGCAGTTACCGCCATGATTCCCCGCTTTACCCCAACAAAGAACCACCTTGTTGAAATAGGGGACTTACTGTCACTCCTGCACCTGGAGGGATGGAATTACACCATCACGAAAGATTGAGTTGTCAAGGTTCAGTTGAGATTTCTCTCTTCTATCTTCCTTGCCTGTCATCCCCGAATATTTCTATTCGTTTCGACAGAACGAATCACACTAGCGAACTGCAAACAGAAACCCTCAAAACTGCAAACAAGACGATTTTGAAACCACATTAAACTGCAAATAGAGAGGGGTTCAAAACCACATTAACTGCAGATGAAACCACATTAGCTGCAAACAAACTGCAAACAAGGTTTCCCAACCACATTAACTGCAAATAACTTGAAAACCTTAGCCCTAAGGGTTTTTACCCGGATTTCTCATTACGCTTCCCTAAAATGGCTTGTGTATTGCCTGTGAAGCCTTGCTTCTAGAAAAATCTTCAAACAAACAGTCAACTCATGCAAGCTGGCTCATCTAGAACACTATGATTGTTCAAGGCAACTAGCTCCTAAAATGGCTCAGGCTGCATCAGTGAGAGGTTAAGGTAATTGCACTAATGTCTACGAGGGTGCAGGAAAAGGAAACAAATCCAGCTTGGAGACTGGTTTTCGTAGTGCTTTGACTACTCCTAAATCTTGATTTTCTTTTGCAGCGAAGTACTTAATAGGGTCATCCGCTTTCCCTTTGTCATAAGCAACACTAAAATGGTACAAACCACGAAAAATCATCTCCAAAGAAATGCGGTCAAACGGCAGAGATAATTCGTCAGCAACAGCATCTCCCAAATCAATCAAGACGGCATAAAATAACCAAGTAGCCCATACTTGTAGCTTGATACCATTAATAGAACCAGTCCACAGATAAGATAACCCCAGCAATCGTTTAACCGTGTAAAAAGCTTCTTCAATTCTCCATCTTCGCCGATATAAGTCAGCCACGACGTAGGGAGGTAAAATATGCGGTTCAAGAACAGAGGTAATATAAGAATAGGTAGTTTTACCAATTCTGATCTCGATTAAACGTAAAGTAAGAACTGGTGCGCCACGACGAACAGTACCAAGTTGAATTAACCGGTCTTTCACAGAATGGTTATAGCTAAAAATCTTTAAGTATTTCAGAGATGCTTTAACTTTTAAACGAGTGATAAAATGAACATCTTGATTAATCAACTGTTGTAAAAAAAGAAAATGATAGAAACCTCTATCTAGTAAAACTAGAGTTTTAGGAGGTAGTAAATTCAGCAATGCTGCTTCAAAATTCGTCTCTGAGGCGGCGGGTTTAGTATGAAACCAAACTTCACTCTTGTAAACGAGTAACCAAATCAATAACTGTACAAATCTTACCCGCTAATTGCCCCGTTTTTTAATCTTCCAGGCTTTTTAAATTTCGGAATAAGGCTTCGAGAGTGGAGCCATCAGCTATCCAAATTTGTTCAAAATTAAGCAAGGCAAACTTAAGACTATCTGGCAATGGTCGTTTGACTCGTTGTTGCCAATTTAATTGTAATTGAGGCAACAAATCTTTAAACACACGCTCAAATAATTCAGCAGGAAAAACTAAAAATCTTTCTGATAATGATTGTTGAGCAACTTTTGTAGCCCGACACCATAACAAATCTTCTCTTGCCAAAAGCCTCGTTAGTTCTTGAACTCCAGGAACTTGTCGCCACAATAATGTTAATACTGCTGCTACCATGAATGAGAGATTGATAATTCTATCTCGTAAACCCAACTGCTTATAGTATTTTTGTTGAGTAAAAATAGCGGGAGTTAATAACTCTTCTAGATGCAACGCAATCGCTTCATTATTTATGGTTGGAGTATGATGTTTATGTGCGTGGTCGGAGTTTCGTTTTGCAGCTTTGGGCATGGTAGTCAACGAGCGTTTTTCATTACCGCATTTGATTACTGAATTTACATTCAAATGAAACTCACTTTTAACAAAGTTATTCTCTCGTTACAATAGTTTTTTGTCTCACATTTTAACTGTTTAAAACTCTAACAAGAATGATAATCAAATAGAGGAGGAGAAGGAGGCGAGCGACGCTCGCCTCCTTCTCCTCTCCCACGCGCGATTATCATTTTCTTTTCGAGTCTTTTGAGTATTTTAACTGATTGACAAAAGACGCTTTATCTTAACCTCTCACCGATGGCACTGACTGGCATCGGCGTTGCCTCACTTGCTTCTCCAGAGACATTTGGTGGAGGTTGAGGCAACAGCAGCACTGAAATAATCCACTCATTACCACAGTGCGACATGGATCAAATCTATGACGACTCAAACTGCTTTAGCAATGCTTTCTAATCTCTTCTGGTAAAATTCGACGATATCGATAGTATATGATTAATAGACGGGAACGGTTTTACTGAAAGCTCGGTCGCTGGCTGAGTTGGTGAGGTCTTTCCAATGGAAGAAGCAGCGATCGCAAGTTGGCAAGCTAACTGGAACGGCGTTTTGGTGCAGCAGTGTCATTGAAAAACCTTCAAAAAATTCACCCAGAAACTTAATTTTCTGGAGTTTGGCGAACGATATACTTTAGGGGATGGCTGACAGTCCTTCGTCGGGGGAGAATTCAATGAAAGCGGCTCAAGCTCTCTCAGAAATGATCCATCTCGATCGATTAATTGCCACGTTGATGCAGGCAGTGATAGAAGATGCAGGAGCCGAAACAGGCGCTCTGGTTCTCCTGAAAGATGATCGACTCACTGTGGTGGCTCAATGCAGCGGAAGTAGACAGTGTGACCTAGAAAAGCTTGCTGTTGCCGACTGTGCAACGATTCCTGTTTCCGTCATTCACTCGGTAGAACGCACTCAAGAAACTTTGGTGTTTGATGATGCAGTCAGCGAATCGTCTTTTTCAACTGATCCTTACATTCAACACCGACAAACGCGATCGCTTCTCTGTATGCCAATTCTCAAGCAAAATCAGCTGATCGGCATCCTTTATTTGGAGAACAATCTTAGTACCGGAGTATTTGCTAGAGATCGCTTGCAAGTTCTTAAACTGTTGATGGCTCAGGCAGCAATTTCACTGGAGAATGCTCGGTTGTATGAACGGTTAGCAGATTATGCCGAAACACTGGAAAGGAAAGTAGAAGAGCAAACTCAAGCCTTGCAGCAGGAGATTGCTGAACGTCAACAAACCGAAGCCGCATTGAGACAAAGTGAAGCAAATTATCGCAACCTGCTACAAACTGCGAATTCAGTTATTATTCGCTATGATCCGCAAGGAAGGATTCATTACATCAACGATTATGGGGTAAAACTCCTGGGCTATGAAGAACATCAGATTGTAGGGCGAACCTTATTTGAAACTATCATTCCAGAAGCCGAACTTTCTGGACGCGATATGAGACCCTTTGTTCATGATTTACTTCGTAATCCTCAATCGTACCCGCGAGGCGAGAATGAAAATCTGTGTCGAGACGGGCGGCGAGTTTGGGTTGCTTGGTCAAATCAAGCGATTTTGAACGAACAGGGAGATTTAGTTGAAATTTTATCGATTGGACATGACATCACCCAGTGTAAAGAGGCAGAAGAAGCATTACAACGCAGTGAAGCCAAGTTCCGAGCTATCTTTGAAAACTCACAGGTCGGCATCTTCCGAACCCGCTTCTCGGATGAATTAATTCTCAATGCCAATCAACGCCTTGCCAATCTGTTGGGCTTTGATTCACCGGAGGAGATTATTGGGCTGGAACACAGCATCGGCTATTTTGTAAATCCCAGCGATCACCAACACGCCATTGAGTTGGTGAAGCGAGATGGGGAAGTGCGAAGCTATGAAGCACAACTGCAAAAACGAGACGGGACAGTGTTTTGGGGGCTTTTCTCTTTTTATCTGAATGCAGCCGATGACTACATCGAAGGAGTGATTGCAGATATTAGCGATCGCAAACAAGCAGAAATCGCTCTACAAACGAGTGAAGAACGACTCCGCTTAGCATTAACCGCTGCAAATCAAGGACTCTACGATATGAATATCAAAACTGAAGAAATCGTGGTTAACCCAGAATACGCTTTAATGCTAGGCTACGATCCGGCGACATTTCACGAGACCAAATCTAGGTGGATTGAGAGTTTGCATCCTGATGACAGAGAATCAATGGTTGCAATTTACAATGGTTTTATTACTGGAGAAGTCCCCAACTATCAAGCAGAGTATCGCCAGCGTACCCAGGATGGTCAGTGGAAATGGATTCTTTCTGTCGGCAAAATTGTTACCTGGAATGAATCCGGTGAACCCATCCGAGCGTTGGGAGTTTATACGGATATCGACGATCGCAAACGAGCAGAAGCGGTGTTGCGCCAGTCCGAGGCTCAGTTTCGAGAACAGGCAATCCTCTCCGCTTTTCGTGCCGATGTGGACAGTGCCTTGGCGCAAAGCGATCAATTGCCCGTGATGCTGCATCGTTGCGCGGAAGCCGTTGTGAAGTACTTTAATGCGGCATTTGCTCGAATTTGGACAATCAATAAAGACCAGAATGTTTTGGAGTTACAAGCCAGTGCGGGAATGTATACCCGTCTTGACGGTACCTACAGTCGAGTTTCCATGAATAGCCTGAAACTTGGACGAATTGCTCAAGAAAGCTTTCCACTGTTGATCAACAATGTGTTTGATGAGTCATTTGTTGATCAAGAATGGGCAGAGCGAGAAGGTATTGTGGCATTTGCAGGCTATCCGATCCTGCTGGATGAGCAGTTGGTTGGCGTGATCGCGATGTTTGCTCGACAATCCATTCCGGCGTCTCACTTTGAGGCATTGGGGTTTGCCGCTCGCGAGATGGCATTGGGAATTAAACGCAAGCAAGCAGAAGCCGCCCTACAAGCCTCAGAGACAGAGCTACGGACTTTAATTGAAGCAATTCCCGATCCACTCTATATCCTGTCTGCTGAAGGGCAAATCATCTGTGCGATCGCAGTGGAACCGTATCTGCAATGTCAACCTGTCGAGGAGATGATTGGTAAAACTCTGCATCAACTCGGAAAGGAACAAGCCGATGAATTTGTCGGTTATATTCAGCAGGCACTGACGACTCAAGAAATTCTCACCGTTGAGTACAGGATGTTTTTGAATGGACGAGAAGTCTGGTTTTCGGCTCGGATTGCACCACTCCCCCATGAGCAGGTGATTTGGCTGGCGCGAGATATCACACCGCAAAAGCAAGCAGAAGCAGCCTCGATCTTAGAAGAGCGTAACCGCATGGCACGCGAAATTCACGACACGCTCGCTCAGGCGTTTACAGGCATTCTGGCTCAGGTAGGAGCGGCAAACCAGGTGCTCACGGATGATTTAGAAGCAACTCAAGCACACCTGGATCTGATCAAAGAATTGGCACGAACTGGACTGACTGAAGCTCGGAGATCGGTAGTAGCGCTCCGTCCTCAGCTTTTAGAGGAGGGCAGTTTACAGAGCGCTCTACATCGTCTCGTCGCTCAAATCAGGGCTGCTGCAACTGACACCACCTTATATTATGAGATTGAGGGTGCAATGTATTCTCTACCGACTGAAGTCGAGAGTAACCTGCTGCGGATTGGGCAGGAAGCATTAACGAATGCGACCAGACACGCCAATGCCGATGAAATTCGAGTCGAGCTAGTCTACGATCGCGATCAAGTTTGCTTGCGTGTGAAAGACAATGGACAGGGCTTTGGAGTTGGGAGTATTCCATCTTCTGAGGGTTTTGGCTTACTCGGCATGAGCGAACGGGCAGAGCGCATCGGCGCACAACTCACGATTCGGAGCCAACCTGGACAAGGAACAGAGATTGTTGCCACTGTCAATCGGGAGTAGCATCACGATGAGCCAAGCCACAACAATTCGGGTTCTGATTGCAGACGATCATGCCATTTTCCGGCAAGGATTAGCCACGATTATTAACCGTGACTCAGATATGCAGGTGGTTGCCCAAGCGGAGAATGGGGAACAAGCGATCGCGCTATTTAAGGAACATCAACCGGATGTCACGCTCATGGATCTCCGGATGCCGGAAGTGGAAGGAGTTGCCGCTATCGGTGCAATTTGTGCGATCGCTAAATCTGCTCGAATTATTGTACTGACCACGTATGATAGTGACGAAGATATTTATCGAGGATTGCAGGCAGGCGCAAAAGGATATCTATTGAAAGAAACTGAACCTAACGAGCTTCTGAATGCCATTCGCACCGTTCATCGGGGTCAGCAGTATATCCCGCCCGATGTGGGAGCAAAGTTGGTACAGCGCCTCAGCAATCCAGAACTGAGTGAAAGAGAACTAGAAGTACTCCGCTCACTGGCGCAGGGGATGAGTAATGCCGAGATTGCGGCGGCTTTGAGTATCGGTGAAGGCACGGTTAAATCTCATATCAATCGGATTTTGAATAAGTTAGATGTCAGCGATCGCACCCAAGCTGTAATTGTTGCCGTTAAACGCGGCATTGTTAATTTATAGGATGTACTTTCGATAGAATTGGGATTCTAACTTGAGTTATAACCAGCCTTCTACTCCACGATGGCATGGTTGCTCTATCAATTTATACTGTAAAAATTTTAACTTGCTATAGACGACAGCTTGAAGGCGATCACCTATATTGAATCTATGCAAACAGTTATGCAATCAATGAACTCATGCAAGTCAATTGCAAGGTTCCATGTTTGATGCAAATGTAAAAAAATGAACGACGATCGTAGCCAGAGTTCCTTACTTGTACTACCGTCAACCCAAGATTGGATGCAAGGTGTGCTGAGTGCCAAGGTCGTGCTGGTGATGTATGGAGACTATCAATGCTCTAGAAGTGCAAACGTTTACAAGATGATTAAAGTGATCAAACGAGAGCTTAGTACTGCTTCTGGAGAAGATTATTTATGCTTTATCTTCCGTCATTTTCCGCAAATACAGATTCATTCTCATGCTCAACGGGCAGCCCAAGCCGCTGAAGCCGCCGCTGTCCAAGGACAGTTTTGGTCAATGCACGATACTTTATTTGCTCATCAACAAAACTTAGAGAATGGTTATCTTGTTGAGTACGCCAATGATTTAGGGCTTGATATTCCTCAGTTTCTCAAAGAGTTGTCTAAACAAGTGCATGTCGATCGTATCAATGAAGATATCGAAAGTGGATGCAAGAGTGGAATAACGGCTGCTCCAGTCCTATTTATCAATAACATTCGATATGTCGGATGTTGGAGAATAACAGAGTTGATGGCAGCCATTGTTGCTGCAAGTCACTAAGCTCTTTTCATATCTGACTTGTTTGTTAATGCTAGTATCCGCGATCGCCCTTACTACAAAAATCAGGAGGTTACACCAATATGGTTCAAGAGCAAACTGTAAACAAACCAGAAAATGTACAGGCAACTCCCAACCTAACACCAGCCCAGGAGGTTTTGCAAGCAGTCTGGGAAGCGCATGTGCAGTCCGAGTTTGTCAGTCACAACACTGAAGATGCCCTCGCTACTATGGTTGAGGATGCTTACGTTAACCACATTCCGGTTATGACTGGGGGAGTCGGGAAACCAGCAGTAGGCGAGTTTTATTCCAAATACTTCATCCCACAGATACCGCCAGACTTGGAGCTAATCCCGGTTTCGCGCACGATCGGGACTGATCAACTCGTCGATGAAATGGTGGCTAAGTTCACTCATACTGTCCGGATGGACTGGATGATCCCCGGCATTGCTCCGACAGGAAAACAGGTTGAAGTCCCAGCGGTTGCAATTATCCGGTTCCGTGACGGCAAGCTAGCCCATGAGCACATCTACTGGGATCAGGCGAGTGTATTGGTTCAACTCGGCTTGCTCGATCCCGGTACGCTGCCCATTGTGGGCATTGACAGTGCGCGTAAGCTAGTCAATCCAAACTTGCCCTCAAATGCACTCATTGATCGCAACTCAGTGTAGGAGCCAGCAAATATAAAGTTGCACAACAACAGGGAAAGATCATGATGCTTAAGAATAAGGTTGCTTTAGTGACTGGAGGAACATCGGGTATTGGTCGAGCAACGGCGATCGCGTTTGGTGCTGCGGGTGCAAAAGTCGTGTTCTCCGGCAGACGCGAGGCAGAAGGCGAAACCACTTCTGCGAGGATTCGTGAGACAGGAGCGGAGTGTTTGTTTGTGCGATCGGATGTATCGAGTGAAACAGAGGTGAAGGCGCTGATCGAGAAAACAGTCGCAACTTACGGAAGGCTAGACTTTGCCTTTAATAATGCTGGGGTTGGTACAGTCCCAAAGCCACTACATGAGCAGTCTGTTGAAGACTTTGACAGCACGATGGCGACCAACCTGCGGGGTGTGTTCTTCTGCATGAAATATGAAATTCAGCAGATGCTGACTCAAGGAGCAGGAGTCATCATCAACAACTCTTCAGTATGGGGATTGATCGGGGCACCTGGATTTGGTCCTTATACTGCGAGCAAACATGCTGTGATGGGTCTCACTCGTTCTGCTGCGCTCGATTATGCCAAGCAAGGGATTCGGATTAATGCCGTCAATCCTGGCTATATTCGCGGCACAGAACTAGTTACTCCTAAGAGCCTCCAAGAGATGGGTATGACTTTAGAGCAGTTTGATTCGATGTTGTCGTCGAGCGTCCCGATGGGGCATAGGGGTCAACCTGAAGAAATTGCTGCAACGGTTGTGTTCTTATTTTCTGATGCTGCCAGCTACATCACAGGTCAGTCTTTCGCAATTGATGGTGGACTCATAGCGAGTTAATTTTTGATTTTTGATGGTGGACTCACAGTGAATCGATCCATTTCAAGAGAGAACAACCGGACTTAATTTTAGGAGAAATAGAATGATACTTCAGGGTAAAGTGGCGTTAGTCACTGGAGGAACAACGGGAATTGGCAGAGCAACGGCGATCGCATTCGGTGCTGCCGGAGCAAAGGTAGTATTCTCAGGCAGACGCGATGCAGAAGGTGAAAAAACCGCCAAACTGATTCGCGAAACAGGCGCTGAATGCTTATATGTTCATTCAGATGCCTCGAATGAGGAAGATATCAAAGCGTTAGTGCAAAAGACGGTTGCAACCTACGGAAGACTCGACTGTGCTTTCAATAGTGCAGGCATCGAAGGATTCATCAAGCCGCTGCACGAACAGTCAATTGAGGATTTTGACAAACTGATGGCGATTAACGTGCGGGGACTGTTTTTGTGCATGAAGTACAAAATTCAGCACATGTTGTCTCAAGGATCTGGCGTGATTGTGAATAACTCCTCAACAGCAGGTTTGGTTGGATTTCCAGTAAGCTCTCCTTACAATGCGAGTAAACATGCTGTCATGGGACTAACGCGATCGGCAGCATTGGACTATGCAAAGCAGGGCATTCGGATTAATGCAGTGAATGGTGGATTCATACAGACTGAGATGATGGAACGCACACTCAGTCAAGTAGGTAGCACAGTTGATTATCTGGCATCTCTGGTTCCGATGGGGCGCGTTGGTCGAGCAGAGGAAATTGCTCAGGCGGTTGTGTTTCTTTGCTCTGATGTTGCCAGTTACATCACAGGACAACCCTTAACGATCGATGGCGGATATACAGCGAGTTAATTTTCGATCGTCAATGGTGGACTCACAGCGAACCGATCCATTTCAAGAGAGAACAAATGGGCTTGATTTTCAAATCGCAACTAAAGGAATTCTATGTCAATTTTTGTCTTAGTTCATGGTTCCTGGCATGATGGTTCTGCTTGGCAAGCAGTCGTTGACCATCTAGAAGCAAAAGGACATCAAGCGTTTGCTCCCACGATCGCCGGACATGGTAAAGGCGTGAATAAGAACGTTAACCATGCTCAATGCACACAATCGATCGTCGATTACATTGTGGACAAAGACTTAACCGATATTGTTCTCTTAGGTCATAGTTTTGCCGGAACAATCATTGCGAAAGTTGCTGAAGCAGTGAGCGATCGCATTCGACGACTCATCTTCTTAGATGCCTTTGTCCTCAATGATGGTGAAAGCATCAGAGATAGTATTCCGCCACACTATCAGACGTTATTTGACTCTCTAGCTAGAGAATCGGACGATCATACGCTGGTGATGCCGTTTGAACTTTGGCGAGAAGTGCTTCTCAATGATGCTGACCTCGAACTGGCTCGATCCAGTTACGCACGATTATCACCTGAACCGTATCAACCGTGGATTGACAAGCTGGACCTGAAGCAGTTTTACTCGCTGCCCATTCCTAAAAGTTACCTCTACTGTACAGAAGATAATGTCCTCCCTCAAGGCGAACAGTGGGGTTGGCATCCGAGAATGTCTAACCGCTTGGGGCTATTTCGGCTTGTACAAATGCCCGGTAGTCACGAGGTGATGTTTTCTAACCCGGTTGGTTTAGCAGAAAAGATTATTGTGGCAGGGCGCGACTAGCAGCAGAATTTGCAATCGCCAACCCACGAATGTCGCCGTCATTCAACAAACAATGACCTGAAAAGGAGAAATCATGACAACTACATACCGTCACAGTGCTGCTGAAGTATCAAGTCTTAATACACCAATGCAAGCAATTTTTGATTATATTGTGATTGGCGCCGGTTCAGCAGGCTGCGTTGTTGCCAACCGTCTTACAGAAGACCCTAATACTAAAGTATTGCTGCTCGAAGCGGGTGGTCCTGATACCAAGCCAGAACTTCAAGTTCCCTCAGTGTGGCCTACTACACTCTTAGGCTCGGAAGTGGACTGGGCATACTTAACTGAAGGGGAACCTTACTTAAATAACCGCAAAATTTTATCTTCACGCGGTAAAGTCTTGGGCGGCAGCAGTTCGATTAATGGCATGATTTATATACGAGGCAATGAACGTGACTACAATAGCTGGCAAGCGTTAGGTAATATTGGTTGGAGTTATCAGGATGTCTTGCCTTACTTCAAGAAATCGGAAAACCAGCAGCGGGGAGCATCGTTATTTCACGGGGTTGATGGACCACTTAGCATCACAGATCCACTCTCTCCTGCAAAAGTGTCGCAACGCTTTGTGGAAGCCGCAATCGCACAGGGCTATGAGCAAAATCCCGACTTTAATGGCGTACAGCAGGAAGGTGCAGGACTTTACCAAGTGACCGTGAAAGATGGCAAGCGCCAAAGTACAGCAGTGGCATTTCTGCGTCCAATTTTTGATCGCCCCAACTTGACCATTCAAACAGGAGCATTGGTGACTCGTTTACTCTTTGAGGGAAAGCGCGCGGTAGGGGTAGTGTATGTTCAAAACGGAACGGAGTATCAAGTTAGGGTCAACTCCGAAGTGATTTTGAGTGCTGGCGCCTTCGATTCTCCTAAACTGCTCATGCTTTCTGGAATTGGACCAGCTGAACATCTGCGGGCAGTAGGCATTCCTGTAGTTTTTGATTTGCCGGGTGTCGGCCAGAATCTTCAAGATCACCCACTTGCTGTTATTGCCTACCAGTCTACTCAGGACGTACCCCTGGCGCCAAGTAGTAATGGGGGAGAGGCTGGGTTATTTCTGCATGTCAACAATAATTTAGATGCTGCGCCTAATTTGCAATTTACAATTGTTCCGATTTTATATGTCGATCCTGCTTATGCACGTGAAGGTCCGGCATTCACCCTTCCCTTTTACATCACCCGTCCCGAAAGTCGTGGTAGTGTAACACTACGTTCCTCCTCCCCCTTTGACCCACCGTTGATTCGGGTCAACTATCTTCAGAAAGAATCTGATATGCAACTGATGGTTGAAGGACTTAAAATTTTGCGTCAAATTGTGTACTCCGATGCGTTTAATGAGTTTCGGGGCGAGGAAATTGCTCCAGGGAGTTCCGTGCATAGCGACAAAGCAATCGAAGATTATATTCGGCAAACGTGCGGTACGGGATGGCATCCTGTTGGGACGTGCAAAATGGGTATTGATCAAATGGCGGTTGTCGATCCTCAACTCAAGGTACGGGGGATTGAAGGGTTACGAGTTGTTGATGCATCGATTATGCCAACTATGATTACAGGAAACACAAATGCAGCGGCAATTATGATTGGAGAAAAGGCTGCCGATTTGATAAAAGTTGGAACAAAATTGCCTCAATGATGGTGAAAGCCTCAGAGATAACATTCCGCCGCACCATCAAGCGTTATTCGACTCGGCGGACTGTTGGAGTTGCGACCTTGGGGATCGCCTTGCCCTCACGATTACATCAATACTCCTGATGGATGTGGATCGGGCTGAGAGCGATCGAGCTGCAACTGCTTTTCTATTGTCAGGAGTGAAGCATTTAGAGCTTTCAGTAAGACAGGAAGTTGCATCTGTTGCTGCCTGATCGTGTCTTTCGATCAACGATCGGACATCTCGCACCCCATTCGCTCACATGGTAAGACTCTGAAGTATCTAGAACATTCACAATTACAGGAGATTCAAATGACAATTTCAACTCAAACATCTTCAACTCTAGGCTCAAATCCTTTGAGTTCGATGCAAATCGATCATGTTTGCTTGAATGTCCCGAACTATGAGGAAACGCTTCAGTGGTATCAAGAAAAGCTAGATGCGACGATCGAGCGAGAATTGACAGTTGATGTCTTCCCCGACCTGAAACTGGCTTATTTGCAAGTCTATGGATTTCGGATCGAAATTATCGGCAGCACTCAGTCACGCTCTGGGATGCCCGAAGCTAAAGACCTTGGTGAAGGAGTACGCACGAGCGGCATTGGACATTTTTGTTTGCGTGTTGATGACGTGGATGCGTTACTGGCTGAATTGAATCGACGCGGTGTGCCAACCTTTGTTGAATTGGGCAGTTACCCTGATGCTGGAGTTCGGCTCTGTTTTGTGAAGGACAATAACGGCAATCTCATTGAATTTGTCACTTTTTTGAAAGATTCTGCACAGTAATTCCTGGAGAAAATCCATCATGGCTCACGAGTCTACAAAACTTGCGATCGCCAATACCACTGAAAAGGAGAAATCATGACAACTACATACCATCACACTGCTGCTTTCAACGATCTCGCAGCACTGCTCACAGGACAGCTTTTTCTTCCTCAAGATGCTGATTATGAACAGGTGCGTCAACTCTTTAATGGCAGGGTGAAGACACAACCCGCTGCGATCGCTCGGTGTCTCACTGTACAGGATGTGATTCATACGATTCGCTGGACAAGAGCACAGGGACTGCCCCTCTCGGTTCGAGGTGCTGGACATGAGATTTTCGGACGATCGCTCCGTGAGGATGGCGTGGTCATTGATCTCTCTCAAATGAAAGCGATCGCCATTGATCCTGTTGCACGCACAGCCCAAATTCAAAGTGGAGTGACGGCGGGTGAACTGATCGGGGCAGCCGAAAAATACGGGTTGGCGACGACTACAGGAACCATTTCCAGCGTTGGCATGACAGGACTGACTTTAGGAGGAGGCTATGGTCCGCTGACTGGCGCTTATGGATTGGCTGCTGACAACCTGCTATCCGCACAGGTCGTCACTGCCGACGGGCAACTGATGACTGCAAGTGGTGAAAAGCATCCAGACTTACTTTGGGGACTGCGGGGAGGTGGCGGCAACTTTGGCGTGATTGTGTCTTTGGAATATCGTTTGCATCCACTCACGAAAGTGCTATCGGGTTTGCTGCTCTATCCACTAGAGCAAGCCAGAACCGTGTTCCGCAATTTCAACGAGTTCATCAGCACTGCACCTGATGAATTGACAGTTCGGTCTGGATTCCTTCAGATCCCCGATGGTCCGACGGTGCTGTTTCTCTCACCGACTTATTGTGGCTCGCTCGAAATGGGTGAGCAAGCGATCGCACCTCTGCGGACTTTTGGGACAGTGCTAGTCGATCAGATGCAACCTGTTTCTTATCACGAATTAATTCATAGTAGCGATGCCTTCACTCCAAAGGGTCGTCACTACTACCTTCAAACTCAGTCACTTAAGCGACTCCAGACGGAGACGATCGAGGCACTGATTGAACAGGGACTCCCATTGCCTTCTCCGTTTTCGGCGATTAACATCCATCACTTTCATGGAGCCGCAAGTCGGGTCGGTGTGTCCGAGACTGCTTTTGCGCTGCGCCAGGATCATCTGATGGTTGAGCTAATTGCAGCTTGGGAGCCACAGGACGATGAGCAGCGGTATATCCAATGGGCACAGAACCTCTCACAGGCACTAGCACCCTATGCTTTCAAAGGGGGATACATCAATCTCCTAGATGAGCAAGAACAGGAGCGCGTTCGGCTTGCCTTCGGGTCGAACTATGAGCGATTGCTCGATCTTAAGCAGAAATACGATCCAGATGATGTGTTTCGATCGACGATTGGACATCTCGCATTACAGCACAACAATTAACAATGAAAAAGCAACTGATCAATCCGCCACAACTCTATGATGCAAGACCATTTGGAATGTCTCAAGCTGTTATCGATACTGCATCGGCTACCATTTACGTTTCTGGTCAAGTTGATTGGGATGTGAACCATCAAGTCTCATGCCCTACTGTTGAAGGGCAACTCTCAAACGTGCTAACGAACCTAACCGTCGTTCTAGAGGCATCGGGAAGCTCGGTCGAAAATTTGCTTAGCCTTCGCATCTATGTTCGCGGTGAATTTGGAGACTTCATTGGAACTATCGCCCCAATTCTGGCGCAATTTCTGGCAGAATCGCGTCCTGCTGTTACGGGTATTGGTGTTGCCTCACTTGCCTCAAAAGAAACATTGGTTGAGATTGAGGCAATAGCAACACTGAAGTGACGCACCGATTTCCGAAAATCATGTTTAAGAATGACCTCAAACGGAAATACGATTCGGATGATGTGTCCGGCGGATTCCAAATCTAAGCGTCGAAGCTCAGTCCGAAGACGATCAAACCTTTTACAGGCGCAATCAAAGGAAAATATATGAAAGTACGCTACGGGTTTCGACAGGTTGGCGATGTCGAAGTGTTCTACCGCGAGGCTGGGTCAAGCAATGCGCCAGTAATACTGCTGTTGCACGGCTTTCCAACCGCTAGCCACATGTTCCGCGACCTGATCCCTCTCCTTGCCGATCGCTTTCGGCTCGTCGCGCCGGATCTGCCTGGTTTCGGACAGACCAAGGCACCGCCGCGCGAGACGTTCGACTACACGTTTGACCGCCTTACCGACGTGATCGAGGGCTTCACCGCTGCTTTGTCGCTCGATCAATACGTGCTCTACATCTTTGACTATGGTGCGTCGGTAGGACTGCGTCTGGCGACGCGCCATCCTGAACGGATATCTGCGATCGTCTCGCAGAACGGCAACGCCTACATCGAGGGTTTCAGTGACGAATGGGGCCCGTGGGAGTCCTATTGGCGTGAACCGAGCGCAGCGAATCGGGAAGCCTGCCGACCCTCGCTCGCGCCGGACACAATCCGGAACTGGCAGTATGGGACCGGAGCCGATCCAAACCTTTTGTCGCCCGACGGCTACGAACTCGACATCGCCTACATGGGGCGGCCGGGCGCGGAGGAGATCCAGCTCGATCTAATCCTCGACTACCGCAGCAACGTCGCGCTCTATCCCGCCTTCCAGTCCTACTTTCGCGAACACCGTCCGCCGCTTCTCGCCGTTTGGGGGCGTCATGATCCGGCGT
Organism: Chlorogloeopsis sp. ULAP02; assembly: GCF_038404745.2. Lineage (NCBI taxonomy): Bacteria > Bacillati > Cyanobacteriota > Cyanophyceae > Nostocales > Chlorogloeopsidaceae > Chlorogloeopsis > Chlorogloeopsis sp. ULAP02. Next base: position 25,252 of record NZ_JAYKTT020000043.1, read on the forward strand.
TTCTGCCCGCTGGTGCCGCCGCTTATCAGCGAGATCTCCCGGATGCAAAGATTCATCTGCTCGATGCCGGACATTTCGCGCTGGAGACACATGCGGAGGAGGTGGCAACTTTGATCCGCACGTTCCTCGATAGCGCGATCGGCTCCACCACTGTGAAAATCTAACTCACGTAAACTCAACCAGGAAAACACCATGTCACAAAAACTCTCAGGAAAAGTTGCGCTTGTCACTAGCGGCTCCAGCGGCATCGGTCTTGCCACAACCAAGCGATTTGTCGCTGAAGGTGCCTATGTCTTTATCACGGGTCGTCGTCAGACTGAACTTGATGCGGCTGTAAACGAGATTGGTAATAACGTCATGGGCATTCAGAGCGATGTCTCAAATCTGGCAGACCTCGATCGGCTTTACGCCACGATCGAGCAAAAGCAAGGTCACTTGGATGTGGTCTTTGCGAATGCTGGCGTTGGACAACCCATCCCGCTCGGATCAATCACCGAAGAACATTTTGACAAAACATTCAACACCAATGTCAAGGGTCTACTTTTCACTGTGCAGAAAGCACTGCCACTGATGCCAGAGGGTGCTGCCATCATCCTGAATGCCTCAACTGCTTCTATCGTTGGCACTCCAGCCTTCAGCGTGTATGGCGCGACTAAAGCTGCCGTGCGATCGTTTGCCCGCTACTGGACACTCGACCTTAAAGAACGCAAAATCCGGGTGAATGCTATTAGTCCTGGCACGGTTCCGACTCCTGGTTACGATCAGTTTGGATTCAGTGAGGAGCAGGCGAAAGAATTTGTGGAGAGCCAAGCTAAAAATATTCCATTGGGACGAGTCGGCACGCCCGACGAGATCGCCAAAGCCGTTGTCTTTCTGGCTTCCGATGACAGCAGCTTTGTCAACGGCATCGAGCTATTCGTCGATGGTGGCATGGCACAAATCTAAATAGGTGCTGTGTCCAGAGCGGCCAGCTAACAATGCAGCAGACTGTTTAAAGCCGCTAGTGCTGCGTTCGAGTTTCTTTGCCGCCGCTGATTTGAGCCTTTGGGTGTTTTGTGTAATGTGAGGTGTAGAACGAATGACGGATAAACTTGAGCAGAACAAACAGACGGTCACGGCATTTTATGACCTGATGTTCAATCAGTTTCAGCCCGCAGAAGCCATCGAGAAATATGTCGGCGACGTGTACATCCAGCACAACCCAGCGGTGGCCGACGGGAAGCAGGCTTTCATCGAATATTTCGAGAGGATGGCGAAAGAATATCCGGGCAAGTGCGTCCAGTTTAAGCGCGTCTTCGCTGAAGGCGATTATGTAGTCTTGCATTGCTACCAACAATGGCCGGACGACAACGACTAGGCGGGCATCGACATCTTCCACCTGGATGATAAAGGCAAGATAGTCGAGCATTGGGACGTGCTTGAGACCATCCCGGAAGCGTCGGCTAACGATAACACGATGTTCTGAACGGTAACTACCTTACCAAATCGTGCTGACTTACGAAGTTAGGGAGAACTTACCTATGCTGAATGGTATTGAAATCCCGTCACTGTTTATTCTAAATCAAGGAGAGTTGGCACAGATGGAATCTATGAAAGCAGCCGTATTAACTGCGTTTGGTGATGCTGAGAAGCTTGAGATTCAAACTGTTCCCACACCAACACTGAAGGCGAATCAGGTGTTAGTCAGAGTTTGTGCAACCTCGATTAACCCGATCGACTACCAAACTCGTCGTGGTGATTACAAGGAACTGGTTCGATTACCCGCTATCCTTGGAGTCGATGTTTCAGGGGTGATTGAGGCAATTGGCGAAGCTGTGACTGATTTCAAGGTGGGAGACAACGTGTATTACTCGCCGCAAGTTTTTGGAGAATTCGGTAGCTACGCTCAGTATCATGTGGCTGATGCAGCGATTGTTGCATTGAAGCCAGCAAATCTATCGCACATTGAAGCAGCTTCTTTTCCGCTTGCAGGCGGAACGGCTTGGGATTGTCTAGTGACTAGGGGCAATCTACAAGTTGGTGAAACAGTTCTCATCCATGCGGGTGCGGGTGGAGTGGGTTCGATCGCAGTTCAACTCGCCAAAGCAATAGGGGCATACGTTTTTGCAACGTGTAGTTCTAGAAACCGAGATTTCGTGACAGAACTGGGCGCAGATCGAGTGATTGATTACAAAAATGAAGATTACGTAGAAGTCATTCGTCAAGAAACAAATGGACTGGGTGTGGATTTAGTTCTAGATACGATCGGCGGAGAAACGATTCAGCGTAGTCTAGAAATCATTCGTCCCTTCGGTAGGCTTATAAGCATTGTAGACATTGCAATACCGCAATCGCTTCTTGAAGCATGGGGCAAGAATCTGACGATTCATTTTGTTTTGTCACCCCAGTACCGAGCAAAATTAGAGGCTTTGACAAAACTCATCGAGCGTCATCAGCTTCGCCCAGTGATTGATTCAGTATTGTCTTGGGATCAGGTCGTTCTGGCACATCAGCGTCTAGAGCAGGGAGGAACACGGGGCAAAATTGTGCTGAAATTTACAGAAAATTAGGGGGTGAGGCGAGTATTGCATCGGTAGTTGACGAAAGGCAATTCTACGATGAAAGTGAATAATTAAGAGTGAAGATGGCGCATCATTCAGACAGCAAAATTCAGCAGATTTCGGCACTTATCTTCGGCGGGTCTGTAATCTTTACAAGCGGCTCGACTATGAACTGGCAATACCCGCGAAATTGTTGAGAAAAAGCGGCTTACGAATTGACCAGAGGAGAAATTCAAATGTCAGACAAAAATAAAGCAATCTTAGAAGAGGCAAATGCGGCGATCACTGAAGGTAACAATGAAGGATTCTTGTCGTTCTGCGCCGACAACATGGAATGGACGTTTGTAGGTGACAAGACCCTTAAAGGAAAGGAAGCCGTTCGCCAATGGATGGCAACGACATACGTAGAGCCGCCAAAGTTTATGGTTGCTAACTTCATCGCTGAGGATGATTTTGTTACGGCACTCGGCGACATCACAATGAAGGACGAAGACGGGAAGGCGGCTCATTACTCGTACTGCGATGTCTGGCGCTTTCGCGGCGGTAAGATTGTCGAATTAAGGGCTTTCGTCATCAAAACCTCGGTCTGACCCGCTGTCGTCGTTCACGTCGTTTTCAACCTGCCCACTGTCCCGGTGATAGCAGCCGCTGGCATGGGCTGAGATGCGATCGGAGTTCGATTTTTGAAGGTCAATATTGATTGAAACAGGAGAAACAGAATGATACTGCAAGATAAAGTGGCGTTAGTGACTGGTGGCACAACGGGTATTGGCAGAGCAACAGCGATCGCATTTGGTGCTGCTGGAGCAAAAGTCGTGTTCTCCGGCAGACGCGATGCAGAAGGTGAAAAAACTGCCAAACTGATTCGTGAAACAGGCGCTGAATGCTTATACGTCCATTGAAACAAGTTCACTAACATCACAAGAATCTGACAAATCATTTTAAGAATCTGAAAGCAGTCAAGCATTGGAACTCAAGACACTTTAGATAGATAGAACCAGGAGTATTTAATCATGGTCAAAGAGCAAACTGTAGACGGACAAGCAAATTTACAAGCAACTACCAATTTGACACCAGCCCAGGAGTCTTTGCAAGCACTTTGGGAAGAGCATTTACAGTACGAGTTTGGCACTCACAGTACTGAAGATGCCCTCGCTACGATGGTTGAAGATGCTTACGTTAACCACATCCCGGTAATGACCGGGGGAGTCGGGAAACCAGCACTGCGCGAGTTTTATTCCAAATACTTCATTCCACAGATGCCGCCGGACATGGAGTTGACCCCAATCTCGCGCACGATCGGGACAGATCAACTCGTGGATGAAATGGAGGCTAAGTTCACTCATACTGTTTGGATGGAATGGATATTACCCGGCGTTGCTCCCACCGGAAAACGGGTGGAAGTGCCAGTAGTAGCGATCGTCCAGTTCCGTGACGGCAAACTAGCCCACGAACACATTTACTGGGATCAGGCAAGTGTATTGGTTCAACTCGGCTTGCTCGATCCGGGTACACTTCCCGTCCTGGGTTTGGCGCGCGATCGCTGTTGATAGATTAGATGCAGCTTTACGAGCGTGATGCGTAAAGCCCTTCGCATTTAGGCAGGGGATATAAGCTTTGGAGGACAAATTTATTTGTCTGTAATGTTTATAAAACGCAAGTACGATTTATAATACTAAAGGGGGTGATGAACAAGTGTTTAATCTGACATACGAATTTAAGTTAAAGCCAACCCATGCACAAGCTCAAACGTTTGAAGACTGGCTAGAAATTAACCGCCGTGTCTACAACTATGCTTTGGCTGAACGCAAGGATTGGTATTTATCGCGTAGTTGCCAGATGAATGCTTGTTCACTCAAGTACGAATACATTATTCCTGCTGATACACCGCGTCCAACTTACGCTAGTCAGTGCAAAGCGTTAACTGCTGCCAAAAAAGAGTTTCCAGAACTAAAAAAAGTACAGTCTCAAGTTTTGCAGCAAACTCTCAAACGTCTTGAAGTTGCATTTGTAGCGATGTGGGAACGTAATCATGGGTTTCCTAGATTTAAAAAGCCTGGGAGAATGCGTTCTTTTGTCTTCCCGCAAATGCAAGGCGAAAGACTAAGAGCAGGAATGGTTAATTTTCCTGTGATTGGATGGGTTAAATTCCGACAATCAAGGGGGATAGCTGATGGTGGGGTAGTAAAACAAGCCCGTGTAGTTAAACGTGTTTCTGGGTGGTATGTGATGCTAACCGTTCAATGGGATGTATCTGTACCTCAACCGATCCCACATGGGGAAGCAATAGGGATAGATGTAGGGCTAACAAGTTTCGTTGCAACTTCTCATGGTCTTTTAGTCAAGCGTCCGAGGTTTTTTGTAGATACCGAACGCAAGCTGAAATTACTGCAACAGCGTGTCTCAAGAAAACGTATTGGCTCGAACAATTGGAAGAAAGCCCAAAGGAAAGTTGCAAAACTGCATGAGTACGTTGCTAACTGTCGTAAAGATTGGCACTCTAAACTGTCTCACCAAATCTGTAATGATGCAGGGATGGTATTTCTGGAAGACTTGAACCTAGTAGGATTGTCTCGTGGAATGCTGGGTAAGCATTGTCTAGATGCTGGATTTGGTCAATTCTTCAACATCTTAGAGCAGACCTGTTTTAAGCGTGGTGTCTATTTCCAAAAAGTAGACAGTCGCAAAACCAGCCAGATTTGTCCGAGTTGTGGTATTGAGACAGGTAAAAAAGAATTATCAGAACGTACTCATGTTTGTTCACATTGCGGCTATACCACTGATAGGGATATAGCCGCCGCACAAGTAGTTCTGAACAGAGGACTTGCAGCTGTAGGGCATACGGTGAAGATGCTTGCTGAGGGTAAATTCATTGGAATCCCTGTGAAGCAAGAATCCCCGAATTTCTAATTCGGGGAGTGTCAAAAGAGATAGACAAGGGAGAAGTAGGTAAACTCGCCTCTAGTAGCGAAGTTGTTGCACTGATGATGCCAATTGCTTTTGAAGTGCCGCTATCACCGGAATGGACAGATGTTTACCTCTGGGCAAGTTATGATGCCTTCGTCAGGCACAGACCTTTCAAGAATTCAAATACGATAAATTATGGGAGAAGATTGGTACAACTCCGGTTTCGTATGAAAAAATCCGCTCTGATTATGAAACCCTGGCTGCTGATATTCGTTCTCGTGTAGTCAAACACGCGGCGAAAGAGGGATGGGGTAAGAAGTCTTCAAATAACAACAAGCACCCTGTTACAGCAACTTCAACTGAAAGTAATACTAAGATGGAGCAATTGTCACTGTTTTAATAACTAATTTTCAGAACTGTTTTCAACACTTCTCCCAAATTCCTTCCTCTCTTTGTCCGTGAGAGGAGGCAATTCTTCCTTATAATAAAAATTGCCTAATTTCTGACACTGATTGACATAAATTCGTCTTGCTGATTCACTTGCCTTTAAATCCTGACGCAAAAGTAATTTAAATGATTTTTCACGCTCCTTCAATTCTTTTGCTGCTACAAGAATTTCTGGTGATATGGCAGGATTTTCATAAGTAGAAAAAAGTTCTTCACTTGATAAATAAACGCTTAGTCTATTGCCAGCAGGTTGAGTTAGAAGACGCTGGGTATTATAAGAACGCCATAAACCTAACTTTTCGCGCCGTAGTGACTCAATTTCAACCTCACCAACACGGTCGCCGCACGTAGATAAAACAAGCTTTATCAGCCGCTACAGTCAAACTCACTCTCACACCATTACCATCAAAATAAAACGAGTCAATTAAGTCGTTCTCCGCACTAACTTCTCCAAGCTTCTCTTTATTTGATAAATCAGGTAACACTTCTGAATTTAACGACGGCGTAGCATTATTAACATTAGCTGAGGATAATGAAGGCGTAAGTGAAGGATTCGATTCTATAGCTGAAACTTTATTTTCTTTTTGTGGAGATGAACATTCAACCAGTAA
>NZ_JAYKTT020000044.1:0-184468 GCF_038404745.2 Chlorogloeopsis sp. ULAP02
CTTAACTTAATTAACATCTCACTTTATTGGTGTCGCCCCGAACTTAAGTTCTAGGCTAATAGCGCAAGTCCACTCAAGTGGACTGAAATTTTTGCTGATACCATTAATATAAAAAGCGCTTCACAGTTCTTAAAGGTTTATTTTTTCTAAGACGATGGCAAGAGATTTACGCGGATTTATTAAACTTCTGGAAGAAAAGAGGCAATTACGGCGAATTACAGCGTCCGTCGATCCGGATTTAGAAATTGCCGAAATTTCTAATCGGATGCTGCAAAAAGGTGGCCCGGCCTTATTATTTGAAAACGTCAAAGGTTCATCTATACCTGTGGCGATTAACCTGATGGGAACGGTAGAGAGGATTTGCTGGGCGATGAATATGCAGCATCCCCAGGAGTTAGAAGAACTGGGAAAAAAGTTGGCGCTGCTTCAGCAACCAAAACCACCAAAGAAAATTTCCCAGGCAATTGATTTTGGTAAGGTGCTGTTTGACGTACTGAAAGCGAAACCAGGACGTGATTTTTTCCCTGCTTGTCAGCAAGTGGTGATTCAAGGCGAAGATTTGGATTTGAATAAGTTACCTTTGATACGACCATATCATGGTGATGCTGGCAAGATTATCACGCTAGGTTTAGTCATTACAAAGGATTGCGAGACAGGAACACCAAATGTAGGCGTGTATCGCCTGCAACTACAATCTCAAAAGACAATGACCGTTCACTGGTTATCGGTGCGGGGTGGGGCAAGGCATTTACGCAAAGCAGCCGAACGTGGCAAAAAATTAGAAGTAGCGATCGCTCTCGGTGTAGATCCCTTAATTATCATGGCTGCGGCGACACCAATTCCGGTAGATTTATCAGAATGGCTATTTGCTGGGCTTTATGGTGGTTCCGGCGTGCAGCTGGCAAAGTGCAAAACTGTAGATTTAGAAGTTCCCGCAGATTCAGAAATTGTCCTCGAAGGAACAATTACCCCAACAGAAGTATTGCCAGACGGGCCGTTTGGCGATCATATGGGATATTACGGTGGTGTAGAAGATTCGCCTTTGATTCGCTTCCATTGCATGACACACCGCAAAGATCCGATTTATTTAACCACATTTAGCGGACGCCCACCTAAAGAAGAAGCAATGATGGCGATCGCTCTCAATCGGATCTACACTCCTATTTTGCGCCAACAAGTTTCAGAAATAGTGGATTTCTTCTTGCCAATGGAAGCTTTGAGTTACAAAGCGGCAATTATCTCTATTGATAAAGCCTATCCAGGGCAGGCACGACGGGCAGCTTTAGCATTTTGGAGTGCATTACCGCAGTTTACTTACACTAAGTTTGTGATTGTAGTAGATAAAGACATTAATATCAGAGATCCGCGTCAAGTAGTGTGGGCAATTAGTTCTAAAGTCGATCCCACACGAGACGTATTTATTCTGCCGAACACTCCCTTTGATAGTTTAGATTTTGCCAGCGAGAAAATTGGTTTGGGCGGACGGATGGGAATTGATGCCACCACCAAGATTCCGCCAGAAACCGAACATGAATGGGGTGCGCCGTTAGAGTCAGATCCGCAAGTAGCGCAGATGGTTGAGACAAGATGGGCAGAATATGGTTTAGCTGATTTGCAGTTGGGAGAAGTTGATCCGAATTTGTTTGGGTATGATGTGAGGTAAAATCAGATACCAGCTTTATTGCTGGTGTCAAAAATAATGGAGAAAATTTGTGGGTAATCGAGTATCCAGGCTAGTAGTGGGATTGATATTTAGTTGTACGAGTGTGCTTGTTAATACGGACATAGGTAATGACAGTGTCTTAGCAAAAACAATCAAACAACAAAAGTGCGATATTTACGCCTACATCATTCATCAACATCCGCAAGGGTTAAAGGTGCGGAGTGGTGCAAGTCCCACTTACAAGATTGTGGGAAAAATACCCACCTATGAAACAGTGCAAATCATTGCTATTTTAGGAAAATGGGTGCAAATAACTAATGCAAGCGGCGGTTTTAAAGGAAGGGGATGGGTTTATTTGCCTACCTTAGGTGTATCAGCGCGGGGTTATGGTACCGAAGGCGTGGATCTTTATGCTAGTAGCGATCGTAAAAGCAAGAAATTGGGAAGAGTTCCGGCAAACGTTAATGTCAAATTGTTAGGCTGTCAGGGACAATGGGCGCAGGTAGAATATCAAGGTATTAAGGGTTGGTTGGCAAGGGAAGATCAATGTGGTGCTGCGCTGACTAGTTGTTCTTGAATTACACCTCCCACTGTTGTTCGACATGAGAGGGGGTAAGAGAGAGAAAATAACTATAGAGATGCAGAAGAACCAACAAGAGAATGTTTCAGGGAGATACTTTTATGGCTTCTCCATTTCCAGGAATGAACCCTTATTTAGAACATCCTGAATTATTTCCAGGATTATATCACTGGCTAATTATTGAAATTGCAAGGTTTTTATCTCCACAACTGCGTCCTAAATATCGCGTTGCAGTAGAAGTGCGAATGTATGAAACAACAGATGAAAATTCTCTGCTTGTTGGTATTCCTGATGTGACAGTCAAAAGTCGGCAGACTACAACAGATGAGAAAACAACAAATGTGGCAATTGCTGCACCAACAACACAACCCATGAGGGTTACAATTCCTATGCCTTTAACTATTAGAGAAGGTTATTTAGAGGTAAGAGAAGTAGGAACAGAAGCATTAATTACTACCATCGAAATTATTTATCCTAGTAATAAGCGTACTGGAAAAGGACGACAGATGTATGAGGAAAAGCGCGAACAAGTATTAGGAAGTCGCACTAATTTTGTTGAAATTGATTTGCTACGTAAAGGCAAACCAATGCCGTTTTTTGATAATGGAATTGTCAGTCATTATCGGATTTTAGTTTGTCGGGGCGATCAGCGTCCCTATGCTGATTTATATGCTTTTAATGTGCAAGATGTGATTCCGAACTTTCCTCTACCTTTACGTTCTGGAGATAATGAACCAATTATAGATTTGCAGGCATTATTAAATGAAGTATATGACGTATCTGGTTATGATTTGGTGGTAGATTACAGTCAAGAAGCTGTGCCAGCGTTGTCAGAACAAGATGCGGTTTGGGCTGATGCGCTGTTGCGGGAGAAGGGGTTGAGGTAAGTTGCTTTGAAGCTGTAAATAATAATTGGTAAATATATAAAGATATAACCCAATCTCTTTACCTTATTAACAACGAAAAAAGAGAGAGAATTTTTTTGCTATTTTAGTCTAGCCCATATCTTTGCAAAAATTCTTTTAACAATTTCTGACAAATTTCTAAAGCCTTTCTAAAATATTTTACTACTTTTTGTAAGTTATTTATCTGTTCTGAATTACTATCTCTCTTCATTTGCATTTCCAAGATTTGCTCTTCGAGATCATTAATTGTATTTCTTAGTCTTTTAATTATCTCTCTAGCGCTTTGAGCAATTTCTTGTTTGTCAACATCTTTTTGTTGCAAAACTATATCATTAAAGGTTACTACAAATTTTGCAGCTTCGCGGACAGCTAAATCTGGTGACTGAGCAAACAATAATCCAATACCAGTACCAGCACCAGTACCAATAATTGCACCACCACCAACAATCACAGCCATTCCACCCGCCATACCCAAACCACCGACTGCAATTGCACCTCCCCCAAATTCTCAAAACTCTGGCATAATCAGACTTTTACCACCTACTAATCTGATGTAAATCCGGAAGTGACTCAATATGAGGAGGAAAAGAAAATGCCATATGTCACTAGTGTAGAAAGAATTGGGATCAAAAAAGGACTGCTTGAAGGCATTGCAATAGGATTGGAACTAAAATTTGGCAGCGAGGGGCTAACAATATTACCAGAAATCTCTCAGATACAGGACGTGGATATATTAAGGGCGATTCTCACCAGTATCAAAACCGTAAATACTCTAGAAGAACTCCGACGGATTTATCATTAAGAGGGAACAGGGTTGGGGTTTGGGGGAACAGATAATTTATTTAGGATAAACTCATAGCAACAACGCAGATTAATCACCCAGCAGTTATGTCCCTTGCTAGAGATTTTGAGATCCCAGAAGATATCGGCGAAGATATTATCATTCCACCCACAGACTTATGGAGTGATGAACTGCCTTTGGAAAGTGATTTGCACCGACAGCAAATGCAGCTGTTGATAGACTCCTTGGAGTGCTTTTGGCAAAACCGCAATGATTTCTACGCTAGCGGCAACTTAACAATTTATTATAATCAAGACCAACTTAAATCGCGGGACTTTCGAGGGCCAGATTTTTTTGTAGTGCTGGGAACTGAACGCAAACCGCGCAGAAGCTGGGTAGTTTGGGGAGAAGGAGGCAAAACTCCGAATCTGATTGTGGAAATTCTCTCTGAGAGTACTGCTGATGTAGATAAGGGATTAAAAAAGCAAATTTATCAAGATGTTCTTCGCACCCCAGATTATTTCTGGTTTGATCCCGAAACGTTAGAATTTGCTGGGTTCCATATAGTTGATGGACAATACCAACAGTTGGAACCATTACCCCAAGGATGGCGATGGAGTCAGCAGTTGCAGTTGTACTTGGGTGTTCACGAACGTAAGCTGCGTTTGTTTACCGCAGAGGGACAAATTCTTCCTACACCTTTAGAAGTGGCAGAATTTGAACGCCAACAGAAAGAATTAGCCCAACAACGCGCTGATGCTTTGGCTACACAACTAAGAGCTTTGGGAATAGAACCAGATGTTTAAATGCAACAAAATTATAAAGAATTGTGATTGTCTAAGAAGAATTATGTTTCTGTGAGATTTGGACTTATTTATATTAATACACTAGATACAACTAGAAACTATTTCCATCGTTCGTGCATCAAGCACGAGGAGGTCCCAAAATGGTTCACACTTACGAGGTGTTTGTTGATATTAAAGAGTTTGCTGACCAGGTAAGCAATACATTTCAACGCGGGACGACACGTTACGAAATCGACGCAGAGACAAAAGAAAAAGCCGATGGTATGGCATTTATCCAGGCTAAAAGTGACCATCCACGAGGCACTGAATATGATGTTAGGGTAACAAGGCTCCTCAGGTAAAGCAAAAACTTAATTTATCTTGGGCTACTTAGCGGTATTAGCAAATAGAGAGCGTTTTTTTGTGCGGTACTCTAAGAAATAGGCAAAAGTACACTCGAAGCTTGATTTTAGGTATCAATAATTTGTTCTTAAGGCTGTCATTCAAAGTTATATCTGCATGATAGATAGCCAGAATGCTATATATCGGCTTTGTAGTTTTCAATCACACGACGCGATTATCTTTAAAACTTCAATCATTATTATCAAAAGCGTTACACTACACTTAGCCACACTGCGATCGCGGTGTGGTTTTATATTTGCAATCTTAAGTTGAATGAATTTGATATAAAGCAGTTGCCAGGTAGATTAGGACATCAACTTATGATCAAAGCCAGACATCAAGAGAGTTTCAATTCTGTTCCCTATTCCCTGCTATATTGATAAAATCACCTGATCAAAAGATTCGCAGAAATATCAATGGACTGGATTAACGTACTGCGATCGCTTCAATCTGACTTCATCAAAAGGTTAACATCAGGTTGTCTGCTGCATTGTGAAATTGAAGGTCAGTATAGTGAATTAACAATAATTTCTGGAGAAAGATTAAGAGTACTACGAGAATTTTGCTGGCAGATGGCTGAAAAATACAAACGCGTTTTGCCAGTGCGTGATGTTTTTCTCAACTATCTGAAAGGGAAATTAGGAGAGGAAGTTGTTAAGGAACGTCTAGCTGATTTGATTACGGAAGTAGATTATGAAAAACGATTTGGTGGAGATGGCAACATTGATTTTACACTGACTGCTGATTCATCAATTGGAGTTGAGGTTAAATCTCGTTGTGGTAGCATTGATAGAGTGAGATGGTCAATTAGCTCAGAAGAAGTTGAAAAAAATGCAGTTGTAGTTTGTGTTTTGATTGAAGAAGAAGTGAATGAAGCACAACCAGAATATCACCTTTTCTTGGCTGGTTTTCTCCCCACTCAAATGATTAAGCTCAAGACTGGTAGAATCTCATTTGGGATAGAGCAATTGCTTTATGGTGGTGGTTTACAGTGTTATCTCGAACAGTTACAATCTTCTATAAATTACAATCTATATAAAGAAAAAAATCTTTTTACTGATAAAAACAAAACTAGACAAGAGCTAGTCTCTAAATCACCTCTTAAAAATTTCATCAAATCTTCCTCCTATCCAATTGCAAATGAATATTTACGTGAGCAGGGTGAAGATTTAAATCGGATTTATACAAAATTGGGTGATGAATGCTGCAACAAAGAACAGTATGAGGCAGCAATTAGTCATTACAACGAAGCATTGCAACTTAACCCTAATCATGCTGAGACATATTACAAACGTGGATTGGCACGTTATCAGTTAGGAGACTACGAAGGAGCAATTCCTGATTATACTCAGGCAATCATGATTAATCCTAATTATATGAAAGCTTATAAAGAAAGCGCATTAGCACGCTACCAGCTAGGAGATTATGAAGGAGCGATCGCCGATTACACCCAAGCAATAAGAATTAATCCTCATAGCGCTGACATATATAGAAACCGTGCTGATGTGCGTTATTTCATCGGAGATCATCAAGGAGCGATTGAGGATTACACTCAAGCAAGAAAAATTTATCCCCATGATGATTCTACAAATTCTCAAAATCATAACTCTTATTCTCCAATCGGAAATTATCAAGGAGTAGTTGAAGTTTTTGATGAAACTGAGATTCTCTGCAATGATAGCGATGCTTATAAAAAGCGTGGTAATTTTCGTGCTCACTTGGGAGACTACGAAGGAGCGATCGCCGATTACACCCAAGCAATAAATATTAACTCCAAAGATGCTGATGCTTATTTTAATCGTGGCAATGCTCTTTATAATTTAGGTAATAAACAAGCAGCAATTGAGAATTTTCGGCAAGCAGCAGAAATCTATCGTCGAGAAGGTAATTTAGCAGGACAAAAAAAAGCACGCGAAATAATTTTAGATTTAGAAATCGAAGAATCGTTAGATATTTTAAAATTTTAGAGTCGAAGTCACAACTCGTAATATCTTGGGTGACAAAATGACACAGGATGATTGCTACACACTTGCCACTGGGGAATTAGGCGCGTATAGACTGGAAATTCTAAATAGAATCCATATGCCCCATACTGAATTTCTCTTTGGGAGAGTCGGATTAAGGCAAGGAATGCAAGTAGCAGATATTGGCTGTGGAACAGGAAATGTCTCTAACTGGCTTGCCCAGCAAGTTGGTTCTAGTGGTTTGGTATTCGGTGTAGATAGTAGCTCGGCACAGCTAGAACAAGTACGCCGCAATGCAGAGGCTCTCGGTTTAAGTAACATCAAATTAGTTGAAGCCAGCGCCTACAAAAGTGGATTACCTTATAACTCTTTTGATTTAGTATACTGCCGCTTCTTGCTAATGCACCTAACTCGTCCGGCTGATGCAGTTAATGAAATGCGATCGCTTCTGAAACCAAATGGAGTGCTTGTGTGCGAAGAAGCAGACTTCAGCTGTGTTTTCTGCGATCCGCCTTCCCCTGCTTACAATCGCCGTTTCGAGCTTTTTTTGGCTCTCAGCGATATTCGTAATCAGAACTTTGGTATGGGAATTAGGTTATACCGAATTTTTCAAGAAGTTGGGTTGACTGTATCAGAAGTTTCGATGTATCAACCTACTATTATACGTGGGGAAGAAAAACGTTTAGTTGATTTAACACTTTCAGAAGCAGCAGATGCTTTTATCGAAGCTGGGCTAACAACACCAGAGGAGATTGACGAGATGGTTGCCCAAATAAGGACATTAGCTACTGATGAAAACACAGTATTTGGTATCCCTCGTGTAACACAGATTTGGGCGCGAAAATAAGAACTGTAGTTAACGTCTTTGTAATAATCGCATCCCAATTGCACCGATCGCTAATCCTACACCATGCGCCCAATAATTAATGCTATGGGGATTGACACCACCAGGAATATTTAAACTACCGATACCATAAGATAACTGTTGCACAAACCACCAAAATAGATAGTAAATTGCTGGTATTTGAATAGGTATAAATACAACTAGGAGTGGCAACACAGTGTCAATTTTAACTTTGGGAAACTTGAAGACATAAGCACCTAAAATTGATGCGATCGCGCCATTTGCTCCAATCAGTGGTACTGTTAAGCTAGGATTAACAAGAATTTGGATTACCTGTGTGAGAATGCCACCAATTAAGTAAAGTCCTAAAAATTTGAGTTGTCCAAGGATATTGTTTAAGTTTTTGCCAAAAACCCATAAAAATATCAAATTTGCTAAAATTTGGCTAAAACTACCGTGGATAAACATCGCTGATAGCAGTGAATGAAAACGTGAGAGTACAAATAATCCAGCAGCGAAGTTACCAGCTTGTACGTATGCGATCGGCTCACTTATCTGTGCTGGAATTAACCCCCAACTGTTAATTAAATTACCTAGTTCACCACTAATTTCTAGTTTTAGTTCCCATAAAAATAAAGCAATGTTAATACCAATGAGGCAATAAACAATAATTGGTTTTCTACGTGTAAAAATAAAAATGTTATCGCTAATAGGAATCATTGGGATTTAGTCATTTGTCATTTGTCAATAGTCATTAGTTAGTAGGGGAGGCAGTGCTTTGCCGGGGTTCCCCCGGTTGTAGCGACTGCCGTGCGGGTTTTGCTGATTATCTTTGGGATAAAACCGACAATTTGTCTTTTAAACCCGCCCGTACAGTATTTAGTAGGTACAGACGCGATTAATCGCGTCTGTGCAAGTGTTTATTACTCCCCTTATCTGCTTGTCTCCCCCTCCCCTGCTCCTGTCATTGAACTGTGGCAAGATCGGAATCAGATTGTAATCTATTCAACTAGAAAAACCAGATGCTGGGAAACACACTTGTTGGACGATACCAAATTCTTAAGCACTTGGGAGGAGGGGGATTTGGTGAAACCTATGTCGCTTGTGACACTCAATTACCTGGCAATCCTCAATGTGTTGTGAAGAAGCTTAAACTTCAGGCAACAGATCCAGTTGCATTGCAAACAGCCAGACGCTTATTTGATACGGAAGCTCAAGTTCTTTATAAATTAGGGACGCATCAGCAAATTCCCCAACTTTTGGCATTCTTTGAAGAAAAAGAAGAATTTTATCTTGTCCAGGAATTCATTAAAGGTCACGATCTTAGCCAAGAGATAACACCAGGTAAAACTTTTAGTCAAGACCAAGTAATATCTCTTGTGCAAGAAATTTTGCAAATCTTAGACTTTGTTCATCGACAAAAGGTGATCCACCGCGATGTTAATCCTTGTAACTTACTCAGACGCAAGCAAGATGGCAAGTTATTTTTAATTGATTTTGGCGCAGTTAAAGAAATTACGACTCAGGTAGTAAGCCTCAATGGTAAAACTAAATTTACCGTTGCGATCGGTACTCCTGGATATATTCCTGGCGAACAAGCCCAAGGCAACCCTAAATACAGCAGCGATATCTATGCAGTCGGGATAATTGGCATTCAAGCCCTGACTGGTTTATCTCCCGATCAACTCGAAAAAGATACAGAGACAAATGAAATTATTTGGCAAAACCAAACCCAAGTCAGTCATGAGCTTGCATATTTTATAGATAGAATGGTGCGCTATGACTTTCGTCAACGCTACCCTTCGGCAACGGAAGCTTTACAAGCTTTGAAAGATTTAAGTAACCCCATTTCTCAAACAATTACATTACATACTCGCCCATTCAATCAAAATCTAACTCAAATTAATAAACGTAAAAAAAATATATTTATCAAAATTTTGACAACAGGATTTTTAGTGGGATTAGTTACAGCAGCAACTATATACACTATTTATACTATCAATTCCGTCAATTCTACAGAATTATATAAGCAAGCAAATACATTGTATGATTTACAGCGCTATCAAGAAGCTTTATCAACTTATGAAAAAGCAGTTAAAATTAGACCAGATTATGCTGAAGCTTGGAATGGGCAAGGCAAAGTACTGTTTAAGTTGAAAGAATATAAAGGCGCACTAACCGCTTATGACAAAGCTATTCAACTTCAGCCAAATTATTTAGAGGCATGGATAGGTAGGGGTTTTGTATTAAAGAGTTTACAGCGTAACCAAGAAGCAATTGCCTCTTTTGATAAAGCTTTGGAATTAGATAGTAAATCTCCACAAGTCTGGAATGCCAAAGGAGAAGTTTTTAGTAATTTAAAGCAATATGATGAAGCAATTCAAGCTTATGAAGAAGCAATTAATTCGCATAAAGATAATGACGAGGCTTGGTATAATAAGGCTTTAGCATTACAGAATTTAAAAAGGTACGAAGATGCAATAGCTGCATATGATAAAGTTTTAGAAATTAAACCCAGCTATGCAGAAGCATGGTACAACCGGGGTAATGCCTTGGTAAATTTACAACGCTACCAAGATGCATTTACAGCTTATGACAAAGCGGTACAATCCCAGTCGAATTATTCCTCGGGGTGGTTATCTAGGAGTAATATCCTAATAAATTTACAACGCTATCCTGAAGCTTTGGAATCATTTAATGAAGTAATTAAATATAGCCCTAACAACTTTGAAGCATGGTATGGTAAAGGGTGGTCACTACATCAAATGCAACGCTATGAAGAAGCTGTTGCATCCTATGATAAAGCGGCGCAATTTAAACGCAATGACTATCTAGTATGGTATAACCGAGGAAATTCACTATACAATTTACAGAAATACGAAGAGGCGATCGCCTCATACAACCGAGCCGCACGCTACAAACCAAATCACCATGAAAGTTGGTTTTCTAAAGGCAATGCCTTAATGAATTTACAACGCTACCCTGAAGCGATCGCCTCTTATAATCAAGCAATTAAACTCAAGCCAGACTATCAACAAGCAATCCAAGCCCGCGAGCAAGCCCAAAATTTGTTACCACGCGAAAGTCAAAGTACATTTATTCTGCCCAAAATTATACGCTAGCTATAACAAAAGAAGGTGTTGCTGGAGCAACACCTTCTTCGATTGATATGAAACCTACCCCTTCTGCCCTTTTAATAAGCATCCTCAACCTCTAGTTGAGCCACTGTCACAGCATTAAAAGCAAAAGCTGCAACTAAGGGAATCGGACATTTCAGCCAATATGTGACAAAAGCCGCAATCATGGTTGCTATTACTGCGGTAAACGACCAATAACGTTCCTCTACAGTTAGTCCTTTTTCTGCTTTAATTACTCTGAGAACTTGCATGGGAATCGGCTCTGGCATTACCGCTCCTGGAGGAAAAGCCCAGTAACTATTACAGCGCTCAATAAATAAATCTGTCCAGCCATTTTCTTGGCACCATTCTTCAATCCATGTATCACAGTAATGTTTCATATTCATGTTGCCAATTCGATTCAGAAGGTTTCGCATATTTTTTTGAGGATGAATTAATGTAAATCTGCTCGTTAATCTTGACAAATCATTAAGCCTTTGAAAACTAGCTATTTAGAGATAATTGTTAAGCTTTGTTAAGGTGAAAATATATCTGTAATAGCTCTTGAATAGCTTTTTTCTTATTTAACAGACTAACAGCATTTTGATTATTCTCGCAGTGAATGAAAATAAACTTTACTTAGCAGAGATCAGATGAATATTTTGCAACAAATTCAGAGAGCAAATACTCTCAATGAATATAAAGCAAAGATTAAACATATAAATACAACAAAGTTTTCACAGACGGGTAAAGGTTCGGATTCCCGTAACTTAGAAGCATTATCTAAGGATAAGTAGGCTATAGAAAAAGGAAAAGAAATATTTCTTTACTTGATAACAGGCGATAACTTTAACATATTTAATATTTTCAATAAATGTGGAATGAATCTGATTTAATGCTGCTAATCTGCTGTGCATTTTTCAAGTAAAAGTCAAAAGCTAAATCTTATCTAGTTTTTGGAGGGATTTTATATGTCTATCTACCTATTGTTAGGCATAATTACTCTGTTACACCTACTTTTAATCGCTTGTTCAATCAATCTTACAGATACAGACAAGCAAGTTTAACCTTGCTATGGAAAGATATTTTAGAGAAGTTGACACAAACAGTCGTCATTTTTCCTTAGTCATTGGCAAGAGTTTCAAATCTATTTACGTTTAGCAACATAGTTCTGTTTATTCTCGCCGACTTACCAAAAACAAAGTATTTCTACCAGATGTAATGGGAAAACCTGCGAGTTTCCACTAGAAACTCACAGGTTCATCCTAAAGTGAGGGTGTTGCTATTTTAATATCACATTAAAAGTCTTTAGTATAGTTTTTGACAAAAATTTTTATGGTAGCGATCACAACTATCTCAAATCAACAATGATGTTTTGTTTGTTCTGTTGGTTCTGGTACTGGATCATAACCACCAGGATGAAATGGATGGCAGCGTGAGATACGTCTAATTGCTAACCACGAGCCACGCCATACCCCAAATCTTTCGATCGCTTCAAGGGCATACGCAGAACAAGTAGGTTGAAAGCGACACGTCGGAAGAAACATGGGTGAGATAAAAGTTCGGTAGAACCGAATTAACCAGATCAATAATATTTTCATAAAGTTACGTTTTTCTAATAAATTGAGATTAAAGGTCGAAATTTTCTAGTTGTATTTTTAACAGTTACTAATTTTGCTTTCCTCTAATTTAGAGTCAATCCCTCCATGGCTACAACTTACCAGTGTTGCCGTTTGGTTATCTCTGGTGAATTTGAGTGCTTGGGGAGTTCATCGTTTTTTCAAGGCAGATCCAGAGATTGTGCGGAAGATAGTGCATATTGGCACAGGTAACGTAATTTTGCTAGCCTGGTGGCTAAAGATTCCTGTGATTGCAGGTATTACAGCTTCGATTGTAGCGAGTAGCGTTACCTTATTGTCTTACCGCTTTCCCATTCTTCCCGGTATTAATAGTGTAGGTCGCCAGAGCTTTGGAACTTTCTTTTATGCTGTAAGTATAGGTATTTTAATTGCTTGGTTTTGGCACATACAACAACCTCATTATGCTGCACTAGGTATTTTGGTGATGGCATGGGGAGATGGATTGGCTGCACTAATTGGACAACGATTTGGTAAACATAAGTACAAAGTCTTTGGAGGGCAAAAAAGCTGGGAAGGCTCTTTGACAATGGCTGTGGTTAGTTATTTGATTATTAGTTTAATTTTACTTAGTGTTCAAGGTAATATCTGGCAAACTTGGTTTATCTCTCTAGGCGTAGCTCTTGTTGCTACTGGTTTAGAAACTTTTTCTTTTCTGGGTATTGATAATTTGACAGTTCCATTGGGTAGCGCAGCCCTGGCTTTTTTACTAACCCAGTTAATGGCTAGTTAAGACGCGATCGCTATCTATCTGTGGTAGTAGTAGTTTCTGCGATAGTTACCATTGTAATAGTGGGGGTAACCAACTCCGTGGCGGTAAACTCTGCGGTAACGGGCGCGTCGATAATAGTGGTTATTCGGGCAATTACGATAATAAACCCCTTGGTAATATGGTCTATGGTAGTACCGCCTGTAGTGATGTCGTCTATAATAATGCGGCCTGTAGTAATGCCGTCTGTAGTAATGCCTTCTATAGTGGCGTGGTCTGTAATGGTATCGTCTGTAATAGCGTCGTCTGTAGTGTCGCCGATGGTGACTAATTTGGTAATTATTTTCGTCTATAGTCTGTTTCAATTCTCCCGGATTGGCTTGTTGATCTGAAACGATGGGATTAACCGAACCTTGATGTGCCTGTAGCTGAGTAGAGGATTGAGTAAGAACTTCATCTTTTACAGATCCCGTGACAGATGCGGCGGCTACCTCTAATCCCAGGCTCAGTGGTAATACTAAAGCACTAACCACGAACTTCCAAAACATGAATTGGCGCTCCTAATTTCTCGATTTTTGGCTTTCATGAGGCACTTATTTCAAACTTCTTTCGTTTCTCGACAAGTTTGAAGATTTGCCTTGTTATTTTTGGAGCTTTACGCAGTTCATAGCCAATGCCAGAACATGGCTAGTTTTAGATTCCACCTGTACTGTAAGAAAACAATTACCATGAAGCGGATCTGCAAGAGAGTTCTCAGCGATCGCTTATTTGTTTTCTGCAAAACTTTAATTATTTGTTAAACTTTTACATAAGTTTACATTTCCTGAGTAAAAACTATTAAATAGTTAAAGTTAAAGATTTCTGGATGGCTTTTCTACCCTTATCTCAACCACTGCTACGCGAAAAACAACAACAGTTAGATTTTCAAGATTTACAAGGTCTATTGCACGTAAACTGGAAAATCGGTAGATTCAGTTTATGGTCTGGTTTTTATACCCGTATCGATCAGGTATTTATCCTTTGGGGTATTGCCAGCGCTGGAATTTTTATCACAGCGCAATTTTTACCAATTAGCTGGTATACACAAGCCGTTTTCTGGACAATTCTTACCCTAGCCAGTACCATAATCATGATTTTTTTAACATGGTTTTGGGTAAGTGTAGAAAAGCTGCGTTGGCTATTATATTGCTGGGTGATTTTGATGTTAGGAGGTGTTGTCCTCACTGATTTGGGCATTTTTTTTGGCTGGATTGATGTATTAATGCGCTTGTGTCCTTTGTGGTTGGGATTAAGTGCGATTGGCTACTTATTTACAGCTTTGGCAGTGCGATCGCACACATTTTTAGTGATGGCTGTAATTCATTTGGCTGGTATTGTTGTTTTACCCTACTGTGGCGGTTGGCAGTTTTTAACTACTGGTATTGTTATGTCAAGTAGTTTATTAATATTGGCTGAATGGCAGTGGAATATGCGCCCACCAATTGATTACAATGTGTTAACACCAGAGCAAAAACAATTTAATCGACAACAATATCAGTACCGTACTTCTAGAGATATTGCTTAACAGGGAACTCTTTGCAGCTACCAGAAAAGCCAAAAAACAATCAGCATAGCTTCTGGCGTCTGTCATCAGACAATCACAAACATTCAAAACAAGTTTGTCGCTTTACAGCACAGATTTTTTATTAAATATTTGTTCAATTCCTATCCTACTTGAGATATTGTCATTTCAGCGTATTTATGGTGTTTTGAATTGAATGTAAAAAACATAACATAATTATGCCGCAAGATTTAGTATAAACTAACTAAAACCAATGCTGAAGGCAGAGTAGCAATACGACGTTGCTGACTTATAGATAAAAAATAAATACGACATTTTTCAAGCTTAAAAGCTTAATTTTTCTTAAAAATCAGCAACGCTCAAATGAAGTTCTTTAATAATTCTGTACCGCTACTACGTCGCAAACAAGCAACTCTAGACATTCACGATCTAGAAGGATCTTGGCACATTGACTGGCAAATTGGCAAAGTAAAAATTTATTCGACTTACTATACCCGTTTAGATAGAGCTTTTATACTTTGGGCTTTCTTACTTGTACCCATGTTTGCAACAGCCCAGTTTCTACCTGTGAGTTGGAATTTACAGGCGACTGTATGGTCAATTATCAGTATTATTGGTACTGTAATCATGGTGATTTTGACTCAGTACTGGGTTAAGCGTAGACAAGTGAACTGGGTGTTGTATTGCTGGGTAGCGCTAATGCTGCTCGGAGTGATATTAACTGATTTGGGTGTTTTCTTCGGGTTGACAAAAGTGCTATTAAATCTATGTCCGCTATGGTTAGGTTTAAGCGCTCTAGGATATTTTTGTACTGGTTTAGGCGTGCGATCGCGTACTCTAATTGTCACAAGCATTATTCACCTTTTAGGAATTTTATTCTTACCTTTTTTTAGGGAATGGCAATTTATTTATACAGGTACTGTAATGGTGTTATGCTTGCTGATTTTGGCAGAATTTGAATGGGATCATCAGTAATTTAAAACTAATTTTTTAATCGTCACTTTTGCGTCACTTTTATTAGTAATAATTAAAGAAAAATTTTACAGAGTACTTATTCACCATAGTTATAAGTGTCATAGCAATTGTCTTGCAAAAGTTTTTGCTAAAAGTGACACTTAACTGTTCTGCATAAAAATCTGAAAATCGAGGTACTTTATGTTTTACTTACGACGTCGCTCACCAGTAAGAAAGTTACTGGGTGCAGGGCATTCTGGACAAGTTTTTCTAATTCAAACTCCAGAAAAGAGTATTGCTAGAAAAGTATTTTTTGAAGACAAATTAGCTAATTTAGTTCATTATTTTTTCTTTGGTGTTCCCAATCCCTATGTTTGGAATGAAGATATTTTAAACTGTGCTTACTATCGTCGCAAAATTATTACTAAATTAGTACCATTTTGGTTTGAGTCTCAGTTGAAGGTTTCAAATGCAATTTCCAGAGGATGGAATGAAGAATTTAAAGCATATCAGCTAGATACAGAATTTATCGAAGGAAGACACGTAAGCCTACGTCAGCCTTATCGACATCAAAGCCAAGAGTTGCAAGAATTAGTTCACTCGATCATGATTCCTTTGCAACAATACTTAATTCAAGCAGGTTTAGATGGCTTAGTATGGCAAGCTGGCAAAGGTAGTCCGTCAGCTTTAAATAATTTTTTATTACAAGAAGATGCTTCTGGAGAATATTTTTTTGTTTGGATAGATTTGGAGTCTGGTGTTCCTGCATTATTCCCCTTGAATATATTAACGTTGTTCTCGTTTTATTTACCTCAATCTTTCAAAAATCGTGGCCCTTTATTTGATGATGTTGATATTAATCGATTAAAACAATATATAAATAAAAATCACATAGCTTTAGAAAAAAAAGTTGGAAATCAACAGTATCTAGAGCTTTTAGAACATATCGATTATTTAGAATATCATCAAAAAAAATGGAAGTCTCTGAAAAGATTTCATAGAAGCCTTCAGTATCATCTGCAAAAAGGTTATATCACTCAACAACAAGCTAATTGGTATTCTCGCTATAGATTATACTGGTACGGTCGAGAATTAAAGAGAATATTTTCGCAATTTATAAAAACTTTATTTATTTATCTACCAAAAAAAATATTTATTAAGTTCAAGCAAATTAGATTTAAAAGTTTTTTCCAACAATTTTGGAAGTTTCTTTTCTCTCACCGCTATCGATTAAAAATGGCAAGAATTTATGTAGAAAAAAGAATCAAGAAATGGCAAAAAAGAAAACAGATAACTTCTGAAGCAGCTAAGGATTTATCAGCTAATTTGTATAGTGAAAATTCCAGTGCTTATTTAAATGATTTCGGCGTTCATATTGGTATTAAAGGCTTTATTACATTATTTGATTATGTCTTAATACCAATATTGTATTCTTTTGGAGCAATCAATGAAATAATGTCTTTAACCTGGTTAGTTATCGATGGGCCAATATATAGAACTATCTATACTTCTTTTAGAAGTATACAAGCAGTAAAAAAACGTCAAGAAATACCTTGGATTGCATTGTTAGTTGGATTACTTCCTAGTGTTGGTACTCTGGCTTATCCCTGTCAAATGATTTATTCAGCAGCAATCAATCAAGACAAAGTGGCTCAATTTATCGTATATGACTTTTTCACCAGAATCGGAGCCAAAATTCCTATCTGGGGTGGAAAGGATACCCTAACTGAACACTTTTTTAATGGTTGGGCTGATCAGATTATTTACTGGCTAGGTGGGCGTAAAAGAAATCTTAATATCCCAGTAGAAAAATAATAATTAATCATTAATTAGTAGTTCAGTAAAAAAAATCGGTGGATTTAGTATTTTTTCCCACCGAATTTTGATTTTAATTGACTTAATTTTATATCTCATCTACCAATTGGCTGTTCTTTCTTTATAAGGATCGCCACTAAAGGGTTGTACTCCAGTATTAGGATACGCATCATCACTGGGGCCAAAAATCCGAATTGCTGCTTCAGTAATATACTGGGTAAGCCTAGCTAGAAGTTTAGAGATAGCCCTCATAATTTAGACTCCCATTTTTTAGTTGTTTCAAGGGGAATGTCTATACTTTAATTCTAACGCTTTTAACTTTCTCAAAGTCTCAATATATTTACACTGTCTGCAATATTTTTTGATAGAGTTTTGCAAAGCTTAAATTTGTCAAAAATGCCGAGCTTCTCCATTTGATTCTAATTGTAACAGAGCTAAGTATCTCGTTATTAGTCATTAGTCATTGGTGATTAGATTGCAATTTTGGTAGGGTGGGCACTGTCTACAACGTCAAAATAAGGGTTTTAGGAAGGTTAGGCAGTGCCCACCTTACTGTTATTGAGAATAGTGCAAAATTTCAGTTAAAACGAACTCAAAGACTGCTGTAGTCACATTTATCTGACTTAAGCTATCAGCGAAGAAATTTATTTATTAACGGGATGAAAAGCTGGTGCAAAATATAAAGTCACAAAGGACAAATTAAACGAAAGCCTCGTTTTGAGTTCTTCCTTTATCAAAGAAACGTAACTATTGCTAATTCTAACTATTAAAAAAAATTAAATATTGGGTAAAAATTGTATTAATATATCTGTAAAAAGACTTTAATTCAACTTATTTCTACAATTGTT
This sequence comes from Chlorogloeopsis sp. ULAP02, assembly GCF_038404745.2. Classification (NCBI taxonomy): domain Bacteria; kingdom Bacillati; phylum Cyanobacteriota; class Cyanophyceae; order Nostocales; family Chlorogloeopsidaceae; genus Chlorogloeopsis; species Chlorogloeopsis sp. ULAP02. The sequence continues at coordinate 18,565 of NZ_JAYKTT020000044.1, forward strand.
GCCTATAAGTTGACATTATTTATGGTAAAAATTACCATAAATAGAGGAAGCATTCTGGAAAAGGCGCGATCGCATGACACGTTTCCCAGGTACGGAGAACCAGGAATTGACACTCTCTGCGGATGACTACAGCCTGCTGACCGATTTGTACCAGCTGACAATGGCAGCTTGTTACACGGGTGAAGGTTTGGAGCAACGACAGGCAAGTTTTGAATTGTTTGTCAGGAAATTGCCAGAGGGTTTTGGTTATTTAATCGCGATGGGGTTGGCACAGGCGCTGGCATATTTGGAAAAATTCCGCTTTACCTCATTTCAAATCGGGGCTTTACAAGCAACAGGAATTTTTGCTCATGTAAGTGATCGCTTTTGGTCGATTTTGGAATCGGGACGTTTTAGTGGGGATGTTTGGGCAGTACCAGAGGGAACAGCAGTCTTTGCAAATCAGCCTTTTTTGCGAGTGGAAGCACCTTTGTGGCAAGCGCAGTTAGTGGAAACTTATTTACTCAATACCCTGAACTACCAAACTCTCATTGCCACGCGAGCAGCCAGGATGCGTGATGTCGCAGGAGAGCAAGCACAGCTACTGGAATTTGGTACCAGACGAGCATTTAGTCCTCAAGCCTCCTTGTGGGCAGCACGAGCAGCCTTAGCAGCAGGTTTTGATGCAACATCAAACGTGTTAGCAGCGCTACAACTGGGCGAAAAACCTAGTGGTACGATGGCACACGCTTTGGTGATGGCACTGGCAGCAACCGAAGGTAGTGAAGACGAAGCATTTGAGGCGTTTCATCGATATTTTCCTGGTGCGCCATTACTAATAGATACTTACGATACTATCGCTGCTGCCGAAAGATTAGCTGTAAAGGTAGGCTCAGGAAAAATGACATTAGCAGGAGTTAGGTTGGATTCTGGGGATTTAGTAACTTTGTCAAAACGAGTGCGATCGCTTTTGCCTGGTGTTTCCATTGTTGCTAGTGGTGACATAGACGAGCAGGAAATTCAAAGACTAAAAACTGCTGGTGCCGAAATCGATGCCTATGGGGTGGGAACGCGACTGGTAACGGGAAAACCCGTAAACGGAGTTTACAAATTGGTAGAAATTGATGGCATTCCCGTCATGAAAGAGTCGAGCGGAAAAATGACTTATCCAGGGCGCAAGCAGATATTTCGTTCGTTTGTGGGAGAAAAAGTGAAAGCAGATTGTTTGGGATTGGCAGATGAAAGTCCTCTAGGAGAACAACCTTTATTGCAATTGTTCATGCAAGCAGGCGAAAGAATGCAAGCACCTGAAACTTTGACAACTATCCGACAACGTACCGCCAACTCAGTCAAAAGTTTACCCGCAGAAACTCGACTTCTAGATAACCCTGTTCCAGTGCCGATGGCAATTTCCGATCGCTTGCGGGAATTGACTGAGAAAACACATAAAAAACCAATATTGGTTAATGGTTAATAGCTCATGGCTAATGGCTAATAGCAATCAACTACTGTACGGGCGGGTTTAGAAGATAAATTGTCTGTTTCAACCGAAAAATCATTAGCAAAAACCACCCCTACTAACTACTAACCCTCCGGGTTCGCCAGTCACCTGCGGAGGGAAACCCTCCCGCAGTGCTGGCTCACCACTAACTACTAACCAACAACAAAATGAAAATTGCCTTATTTGGAACAAGTGCCGATCCTCCGACTGCGGGACATCAAGCGATTATTAAATGGTTATCACAGCATTACGATCAGGTTGTAGTATGGTCAGCAGATAATCCCTTTAAAGCTCACCAAACACCGTTAGAGCATCGGGTGGCAATGTTACAACTATTAATTGCCAATATAGATTCGCCACGGCACAATATTAGCTTGGAACAGCAATTAAGTAGTTTGAGAACGCTGGAAACAGTGGAAAAAGCAAAAGAACGTTGGGGAGAAAATACAGAGTTTACTCTGGTAGTAGGTTCAGATTTATTAACTCAGCTGCCTCGTTGGTATCAAGTTGAAGATTTGTTGCAACAAATACAACTTCTGGTAGTACCGCGACCGGGATATGTGATAGATCAATCTAGCTTGCAAACACTAGAAAACCTGGGAGCAAAAATAGCGATCGCTGAGTTAACAGGGCCACCAGTATCCTCAACGGCGTATCGTGAAAGTGGAGATCCCGAAGCTCTAACACCCTCCGTAATTGAGTACATTCACCAACAGCATTTGTACAAATGCCAGGACGCATCCCAAAAAAGCTTGCAGATTCGCTAAATCAACAACCTTTGGCAGATTTTAAGGTCGGCGTTGATAACGTAATTTTTTCTGTAGATACTGCCCAAAATCGGCTGTTAGTACTATTGGTAATGCGACAGCAAGAACCTTTTTTAAATTATTGGGGACTTCCCGGTACTTTAGTGCGTCAAGGCGAGTCGCTAGAAGATGCGGCATATCGGATCATGGCTGAAAAAATTAGGGTTAACAATCTTTATTTAGAACAGTTATATACCTTCGGTGGGCCAAAACGCGATCCTCGCGAAGCAACAGATAGTTATGGAGTACGTTATCTTAGCGTCAGTTACTTTGCCTTAGTGCGGTTTGAAGAAGCCGAATTGATTGCTGATAAAGTAGCTGGTATTGCTTGGTATCCAGTCAAGCAAGTACCACAATTGGCTTTTGATCATAACGAGATTCTGGCTTATGGACACAGACGTCTAAGAAATAAATTGGAGTACAGTCCGGTAGCTTTTGAAGTCTTGCCAGAAACCTTTACTTTGAATGATTTATATCAGTTGTACACTACAGTTTTAGGGGAAAATTTTTCCGATTATTCTAATTTTAGAGCACGTCTACTCAAGTTAGGTTTTTTGTGCGATACCGGAATCAAAGTGTCGCGAGGAGCAGGGCGTCCAGCAACTTTATATAAATTCAATGCTGAAGCTTTTGCCCCATTTAAGGATAAACCTTTGGTATTTATTTAACTAACTTTGCAACGAACAGAATCACAGATATAACTGATTATTAATCTGTAACTTGCAAAAAACTAATTATCCGTTATATCCACTACAAAAACGCTGCTCTATTCCTCACTTTTGCTCCCAAATCTTAACTCGAAACACCCAAGTCTGAACTGGAAAATGAAAATAGCGATCGCTCAACTTAATCCTACCATTGGTGATTTACCTAAAAACGCCCAAAAAATCCTAGAAGCAGCACAACAAGCAGTAACAGAAGGTGCGCGTTTGTTGTTGACGCCAGAACTGTCTTTATGTGGTTATCCTCCACGGGATTTATTGTTAAATCCTAGTTTTGTAGAGGCAATGACTATTACCTTGCAACAGTTAGCAATAGATTTGCCGCCCCATTTAGCTGTTTTAGTCGGAACTGTAGAAGACAATACTCAAGCCCACATTACCGGTGGTAAAAACCTATTCAATAGTATCGCCTGGTTAGAAGCAGGCAAAGTACAACAAGTTTTCCACAAGCGGCTTTTACCTACTTATGATGTTTTTGACGAACGCCGTTATTTTGAACCAGGCTTGCAAGCAAATTATTTCACCTTAGATGGTGTTGACATTGGCGTCACAGTTTGCGAAGACTTATGGAATGATGAGGAATTTTGGGGTAAACGTAGTTACACTGCCAATCCCATTGCCGATTTAGCAATTTTGGGTGTAGATTTGATTGTCAATTTGTCTGCCTCTCCCTACACTGTTAGCAAACAGCGATTTCGCGAAGCAATGCTCAGTCATAGTGCAATGCGTTTTCAGCAACCAATTATTTATACTAACCAAGTGGGTGGCAATGATGACTTGATTTTTGATGGCAGAAGTTTTGCATTGAATCGGCAAGGTGAAATTGTTTGTCGTGCCCACGGTTTTCAAACCGACTTAGTCATCATAGATTTTGACGAAGAGGAGCGGGATTTACAGCTAAGTTCTATTGCACCTAAGTATGAGTGCGAAGAAGAAGAAATTTGGCAAGCTTTAGTTTTGGGCGTACAGGATTACGTCCGCAAATGTGGCTTTTCTAAAGTAGTTCTAGGTTTGAGCGGAGGAGTTGATTCATCACTTGTAGCTGCGATCGCCACCGCAGCACTTGGTAAAGAAAATGTTTTTGGTGTGCTCATGCCTTCACCGTACAGTTCCCAGCATTCTATTAAAGATGCTTTGACTTTGGCAGAGAATCTCGGCATCAACACTACAACCCTGCCAATAGAGAAATTAATGCAAGCATATGACAACACCTTAGCAGACTTATTTGCCAATACCGAGTTTGGACTAGCTGAGGAAAATATTCAATCCCGGATTCGGGGTAACTTGTTGATGGCAATTTCTAACAAATTTGGCAATCTTCTTTTATCCACTGGCAACAAATCAGAAATGGCAGTCGGTTACTGTACCCTCTACGGCGATATGAATGGTGGGTTAGCAGTGATTGCTGACGTTCCCAAAACCCGCGTTTATGCAATTTGCCATTGGTTAAATCGCAATAACGAAATCATTCCCCAAAACGTCTTGTCTAAACCACCTAGTGCCGAACTCAAACCCAATCAAGTCGATCAAGATTCTTTGCCCCCCTACGATGTCTTAGATGACATACTCCAACGCCTGATCGAAAATCACCAATCACCTGCCCAAATTGTTTCTGACGGTCACGATCCAGTAGTAGTTGATAGAATAATTCAAATGGTAGCCCGTGCAGAATTCAAACGGCGCCAGGCACCTCCTGGCTTAAAAATAACCGATCGCGCTTTTAGTACTGGTTGGCGGATGCCCATTGCCAGTAATTGGTTAACTGTTAAAAATACTTTCAGGCGATTCGTAAAAAGTTAAGTAATATTAAGTATCTATTTCCTCACAAGCGCTGTTAGGCTAGAAACGATAAAATTTCGTCACAAACGAATGATGAAATTACATTGACTTCTAGCCTGAGTAAAGAATATACCTTAGTTTAGTTCTTAGTTGTTTGACTCTAGTAATAGTGCAGAAGCTAGAAAGTAAAGAAGGCGCGTTTTTGCTGCATATAAATTTTGATATAACTTAATACTGTTGCTTTCTGGCAATATTTATGGAACTATCATTTTCAGGTACTACAGTTTATTCATCAATATACTGTAATTCTTCTTGAGCAAAGTTGATAAAGTACCAATAGTCAATGCCCAGCAGTAAACAAACGAGTTGTGGTACAAGGGCCAGAAAGTAAGAGCGGTAAGATGTGTGGCTATGCTATAACAATTAATAGGGTAGCTGTTTGAGCTACTACTAAATGCAAGTAAATGGCTCTACAAGTATAAAGATTTGTCCTAAATGCAAGAGGTGAGCCTTTTTACTTTGATGCTATCGACAAAGGTTGAGATTTCATCCTGCTGGTGTGTGTTAGAAATCCAACAAAACAACTGATAAACAGCAACTAACTTTTTGCTTATTCAAAGATTTAACACTTGTCAATTTTAAATCTTGAATTGACATTTTTCTTTCGTTTTTTCATTGGAATTTCCCATGAATCACACTACCATTCAGGAACCGCTTGCAGAAGACCAATGGTTTATTGATAGCTCTGAACTGCGGCAATTTGTTACCGTAGTTCATGAGATTAGCTCTCGTACAAATTACGATCGCGCTGAAACTCTTAGTCTGCTTGAACCTTATTTCAAGCAACTGCTGACAACACAAAATTGGCTACCGGAACGTTTTGTTCAATCGAATCCTGACAGTAGAATGGGTGGTGGCATTGGGCAATGGCTACTGTATCGTTCCAAGGATCGTTCATTGAGCGTATTTAGTTTGGTAATCCCTCCTAATTCAACTACTCCTGTTTACGATCATTTGGCTTGGGGATTAGTTGGTTTGTATAAAGGTAAACAAGAAGAAACTGTTTACCGCCGTGTGGATCGAGGCGATATAGAAGGCTATGCCCAACTAGAAGTAATGGAAGTGCGACAACTTAAGGTTGGTGATATCTACAAACTTCTACCCCCAGATGATGATATCCATGCAATAAAAACAACAACAGTATTTGCCCCTTCAGTGTCTATTCACGTCCTTGGGAATGATACTGGCTGCATTTGGCGACATCAATTTCACCCAGAAAAAGAAAGCGTGCATTCTTTTCGCTCTGGATATTCCAACATATTCTGCAATTAAGTAGTCTGCCTCTGGGCAGGCTAAGTTTATACAGTCATAGACATAGTAGGAGCTTTCGGAGTCGTCGGCTTCGCTTTGTTGTGGCGACAGCCATGCACTCTGGAAGGATATCGGCATACCTGATGCAGATATTATAGTTATGTTTTCACAGAATAATTTATTGCAACTGCATCACCGCAAAATCAAAATTCAATGCAAGTGTACGGTATGGGTAGATAATGGAATGAGTATTGCAAAAGCCCTATCCCTAGTAAATTTTTCTCTCTGAAGTTATTGTTAAAGTAAATATATTTTTGATAACAGTATGTTAGATCAGCTAACTCCAGAACAAGAGAATTTAATTTTATTCTATCGGCAAAAGTGGAGAAAAATAGCACTTTCAACCGAGCGAATTAATAGGCAACAAGCTACTAAAGCAGTAAAAGAAATTTATAAATTATGCAATCTTGATGAGCCAGAAGTTATCTTTTGTGAAAGTCCTTATGAAGCGATGAGTAAGACGTTACCGAAGCTGGAACATCTAATTCTTCAACCACTAAATTGGATTTTTTTGCAGTTGCGTTTAGGTGTTTTAAAATTCTTTTCGGTACAAAGACAAATTCATATAGATAATTTAGCTCTTAGACGCTCTAGTGATATCCATACACATATTCAAACAACATTATATTTTAAATTCATTTCACAAATGAAGTATATAGCTCAACAATTAAAAATAGACTTAGCAGATACTATAGAGTTACAAATAGACACTAATATTACAGAATTATATCATCAATTAACAGAGCAATTGGGAGAAAAATATGATAGTAATTTTATTCCCGCTGCTAGCTTTTGTAGTTACTGTAGTTGGTTAGATTTTTGGAGCTCTGCATTACATTACAAAGGTGATCAAAAACTATTACACATCTTTAAATTAGTAGCAGAGTCTTGTGGTTGGATATTCCCTTACCAAAGGGTAGCAGTAGTGTGCGATCGCCCCACAAACATCCGTTTCGACAATCAAAATCGTCTCCATGCCGAAGGTGAACCAGCCATCCAGTTTGCAGACGGATACAGCCTTTACGCCCATCATGGTGTCACCTTACCGGAAAAATACGGTAAACTACACCCACATCAATGGCAGTCTTCGTGGTTGTTAGAGGAAAAAAATGCTGAACTCAGGCGCGTATTAATTCAGGGTATTGGCTATGCTCGAATCATCGAACAATTGCAAGCTATAGAGTTAGATTCCTATCAAGAATATACATTATTAAAAATAGAAAATGAAGTTGATGTCGAGGCAATTTATCTATTAAAAATGACTTGTCCCAGTACAGGATTCATTCATGTATTACGCGTACCACCGGATATAAAATCGGCGCGGGAAGCCATAGTTTGGGTGAATTGGGGCATTGCACCCGAAGAATTTACGGTGCAAACTTGAAATCTAATTTGCCAGAAAACATATTATAACATATGTGATAACTACTTAGTTTCAAAGGTGATAGTATGCATACTATTAAAATTAGACAAATAGGTAATTCTCTTGGAGTCACCTTACCTAAAGAAGTTTTACATCAGTTAAATCTTAAGGAAGGCGACACAATTTATCTTACAGAAACAACAGATGGGTTCTTAATCACTCCATAGGATCCAGATTTTGAAGCGGCAATGCAAGCATTCGCTGAAACTCGTAAAAACTACCGTAACGCTTTACGTGAATTAGCAAAATGAAAGAACCTCGGTGGGTTCCAGAGTTGGCTGTAATAGCCATCCAACAAGCTTTAATTGCTGAACATGGAGGCGCACCAGGATTGAGAGATGTAGGGTTACTTTCAAGTACTCTAGCTAGACCTAAACATTTATTTTGTTACAGTGATAATGCAACCTGATTTGACTTAACAGCTGCCTACGGTTACAGTTTGGCAAAAAATCAATGTTTTTATAGATGGCAATAAACGCATTTCTCTTGCTGTTATAGATGTATTTTTACGATTAAATGGCTATAGGTTGACAGCACCCGAAGCCGAGGCTGTAGTGATGATACTTGGCTTGGTGGAAGGGACGGAGAATCAAGATACCTTAGCAATCTGGATTAGAGATAACTCTCAACAACTTATGATTTAATTTATTTCAAAACTTAGGCAGAAGGATTTGGTGGATACAGCCAAAATTAGTGGAAAAATGCAATTAATTTTATACAGCAAGCCAGGATGCCACTTATGTGAGGGTTTGCAGGAAAAGCTAGAACAAATTTTACAGACGCAAAATTTCGCGTCTGTAGAATTGGAAATTCGGGATATTACCACCCGTGAAGATTGGTTTGGCGCTTATCAGTATGAAGTTCCTGTGTTATTTGTACTGAAACAGGATGCAAAAGAGGAGAATATGCAACTTATACCTCGTCCTTCTCCCCGTGCGACAGTTCAGCAGCTAGAAAAAATACTGCAAAAGTATCTATAAGCTCTTTGTAGAAACAAGAAATATAGTGCAGAATAAAGCGCAAGAAACTAAGGGCTAGAATTTGGAGGTTAGAGGTGACAAGCAGACACGGGGACACGGAGAATCAAGAGGACACCCAGACGCAGGGACACGGTGGCACGGGGAATAGTTCTCTCTTTGCGTCGCCCTTCGGGTACCCTGCGGGAACGCCTCCCGCACGTCCTTCGGACGAACGGACTCGACGGAAAACGGAGCCACTCTGCCCTTGCGCTCTGCCGACTTGTAGGCGCCGAAGGCAACTTCCCGTAGGGTAGGAAGTGGCGTCCAAGACTCCGACTTCTTCACCGCGTCTCAACTTCTTTGCGTCTTTCTCCTAGCCCCTAGTCCCTTTTTTAACGAGGTTCACAACATGAAACTGCGGGAGTTAATCGCTACTATAGAGGGAATTTTGCAATTACCTGAACATCCAGCCTTAGATAGTGAGGTGAAAGGGCTGGCAACAAATTCCCATGCCACGAATCCGGGAGATTTGTTCATTGGTATGCCTGGCACTCGTGTTGATGGTGGAGACTTTTGGCAAAGCGCGATCGCATCGGGTGCTGTGGCAGCGATCGTATCTCCTGGTGCAGCTCAAAAACACCCTCCCACACCAGAAGCTTGTGTAATTAGTGCTACTGACATGACGCAAGCCTGCGCTCAAATCTCAGCTGCTTTTTACGAATATCCAGGGCATAAAATCAAACTTGTCGGTGTTACGGGTACCAATGGCAAAACTACAACCACCCATCTAATTGAGTATTTCTTAAGTAAAGCCAATAAAATCACTGCTTTAATGGGAACTCTTTATACTCGTTGGCCAGGATTTACGCAAACTGCTGTACATACAACACCGTTTGCTGTAGATTTACAACGCCAGCTAGCTGAGGCTGTTGCTGCTGGTAATGAATACGGCGTGATGGAAGTCAGTTCCCACGCTTTAGCACAGGGGCGAGTACTGGGCTGCCAATTTGAAGTAGGGGTGTTTAGCAATCTTACCCAAGATCACCTGGACTTTCACCGTGATATGGAAGATTACTTTGCAGCCAAAGCTTTACTATTCAGTCCGAATTATCTCAAAGGACGGGCGATAATTAACGCCGACGATTCCTACGGCAAGCGATTAATATCATCTTTAGATACAGATAAGGTTTGGAGCTATAGTGTTAGCGATTCCACAGCTGATTTGTGGATGAGTAATTTAAGTTACGAACCAACTGGTGTTAGTGGTACCCTACATACACCAAAAGGAGATGCAGCTTTTAGTTCGCCGTTAGTTGGTCAATATAACCTCGAAAATTTACTGGCGGCAGTAGGAGCAGTTTTACACCTGGGATTAGATTTAGATGTAGTAACATGTGCCATTCCTGAGTTTCCTGGAGTACCTGGACGGATGGAAAGAGTGCAGATTAGCCAAGAGCAAGATATCAGCGTGATTGTCGATTATGCCCACACCCCAGATAGCTTGGAGAATTTGCTCAAAGCTGCACGTCCATTTATCCCCGGTAAGATGATTTGCGTGTTTGGCTGCGGTGGAGATAGAGATCGGACAAAACGTCCAAAAATGGGTAAAATAGCGGCTGAATTAGCAGATGTAGCAGTTGTAACTTCTGATAATCCCCGTACTGAAGAGCCGGAGCGAATTTTGCAAGATATTTTGGCAGGGATACCCCAAACAGTACAACCAGTAGTTATATGCGATCGCGCTACTGCCATTCGTAATGCTATTTTACAAGCACAACCCGGAGATGGTGTCTTGCTCGCAGGCAAAGGTCATGAAGATTACCAAATTCTTGGAACTGAAAAAATTCACTTTGATGACAGGGAACACGCACGCGATGCTTTAGCACAAAGGATGAGTTAGATACGCTTCGGTTTCTCGCGTCTGTACATTAATGGTTAGTAGTGTAGTTTTTATAACTAACTACTAACTATTTTCAATTTATATTGTTAAAAATAAATACTTACAGTAAAACACTAGGCAGTATTAATTATTGCTTTATCATTCTTGGTATTGCCCTAATAGGCTCGGCTCATGAACTTTTATCTAGCTCAGAAACTGTCGATTTATCATCTGGCTTCTAGCGTGCAAACGCCTCCTCCAACCTTATCATTAAGTTCTTCTAACTTACTATCACTGCTGAGGGCGCAAATTGATTTACTAATTGAGCAGCAGATAGCAGCCACTTTTTGGGTAAAACTACCACCAGGAAAAATTTGGCACTCAGAAATTCAGCGCTATCAGGAAGAATTTGGTGATTCAGTAGCTATCTATACTTGTCATGTCGCCAATAGTGAGAAAGTAGAACAGAGCAATTTCTCTCCATCTCCTGACAGTAGTTCGCATCCTATAGGAAGCTCTACTTTTAGAGAAGTTGCCCACTCTAAGAGAAGCCGTGCACCAGGTGCCTATCAGGTATCTAGTCAACAGGATAAGCAGTTACCCCTTCGGAGTACTCTACAAACAACCGCCCAAAACACGTCTACATCAGTTGTACCCCACAAGTGTCTACAGGATGAAAATCACACCAGTTCTTATCCTGTAGATGTCTACAACAAAGACAAAAGTGTGATATTTGCACAGACAGAAAATACCGCTGGGGCTTCTGTACCACAATCCCCAAACCCAAATCGGATTGACGTACTATTTCCACCAGATAGCAAGATACAACGGGAATATTTTCTGATTGTTTTGTCGCCGCGGTTTTGCAGTTTAACTGTGGCTCATCGAGTCATCAAAAGCCAACAAAGCTTACTGGTTGTTAATACTAGTGAGGAGAAAATTATTCAGCCAGTTTTAAATGGAATCCAACAGGCAATCACAACGGGTTCGTTAACAAGTAATCCACTCGTTAATTTTATCTGCCCAAAAATAGTTGAATCAGAACTTATTCATCAACTGTTGGTAAAACAACTCCAGCGACAGAAAGAAATCAATCATGAAATTAAACTAAAGCAAATAGTCAGGCTAAAACGGCAAAAACAAATGCTAAATAGCACTTTGCAGTTCAAAGATGAATTTTTGAACAATGTCTGTCAGGAACTGCGTACACCTCTTACCCATATGAAGACAGCGCTGAGTTTATTAAATTCTCCAAATCTGAAAAATTCTCAGCGACAACGTTATTTACAAATGCTCAACCAAGAATGCGATCGCCAGACTTCTCTAATTAATGGTGTACGAGAACTGATGCAAATTGAACAAGATTTGGAGGAAACAACCTTAGAATTATTAAACTTGGCAGATGTCGTACCTGGCGTAGTCAGTACCTACCAGCCTTTAACACAAGAAAAAGGGATCATGCTAGCTTACACCGTATCTACCGAACTTCCTCCTGTTTGGTGCGTTAGTGGAGGGCTAAGACAGATTGTGATTCATTTACTTTCTAATAGCATTAAGTTTACCCCTCGTGGCGGTCAAGTATGGGTAAAAGCTCGTACTCAAGGAGATTCTGTCCTACTAGAATTTCGCGATACTGGTATTGGTATTGCTGAGAGTGAAATTTCCAAAATTTTTGATCGCTTTTATCGAGTGCGCTCAGTAGCTAGTGAAGAGCAAGGAGGTTCAGGTTTAGGGTTAACAATTGTGCTGCAATTACTAGAGCGGTGTGGTGGCTCTTTGGCTGTCAAGAGCAAGCCCTCAGAAGGCTCGACTTTTACTGTGCAATTGGCAAGAGGTAGTAAAAAAGCCACTTCATAATAGCAGTAATAATATTGTTGAGAGGCTGTGTCTAAAGAAATGGCAATCTAGAATTCTCGCACTACCCTTGCTGTATAGCCTCCTCGACATGAGCATCAGCAATACGCCAAAGACGTAATCGCTTCGCTGTTCTCCCAGTCATTCTTGACAACTGCACTGATGCCATTTGGCACCCGTTGAGAACGTGAACGCAAAAGTTTTCAGTTTACTGATATTACTAGATATTACACTTTTAATCATGACAAATTTAATCAACAACGTTGAACTTACTTTACATGAGCATCATCCTCTCATCGGCAAGTTGGCGTGAACTTTGGGACGAAAGTTGGCAAAATGCTCGCAACATAGATCCGTTGGATAGTTCTGATCTGATTGGAGAGTATCCCACACGGCTTGCCAAGGGCTATAAGCGAAATATCAGTTTACGTAACGGCATTGATCTAACGCTTCATCGCTACACCTTCCATGAGGATGTAATTACCGTAGATGGACAAGCGTGTGAAGCAGGTTGTTTGGAGTGGGTTTTCAATCTCTCCTCTAGCTGGAAGTTTTGGGATGGATCTTTCGTTACCGATGGACAGCATTATGTAGCTGGGATATTGATGCCTGGTGGTGAAAGTCTAGATATTGCCCGCGATCCCAGAATCGAAGTTGATATTCATCTTCAGCCGGAATTGTTTAGGACTTTGGCAGGAGAGCACTTTCATTTGCTACCCTCTGAGTTACAGCGTATGGTTGAGGGTGATGAGAGCTTACCTTTTTCATCACTCCAAACCACAACTCCTGCCATGCACCTTGTTTTAGAGCAAATCCTCAACTGTCCCTACCAGGGGTTGACAAAACAGCTTTATCTAGAGAGCAAATCAGTAGAAATTCTGGCACTGTATCTCGATTCGATGATGTCACAGCAGAAATCAAAATTGGTAGTAAAGCTGCAATTAGATGACATTGATCGTATTCACCAAGCTAAGGATATTTTGCTCCAACACGCCGAGCATCCCCCTTCGCTGTTAGAGTTAGCGCGACAAGTGGGGATGAATGACTGCACTTTAAAGCGAGGATTTCGACAAGTTTTTGGAACAACGGTATTTGGTTATCTGCACGACTACCGCATGAATCGAGCCAGAAAACTACTGGAAGCGCAAACAATGAGTGTTCAGGAAGTTGCACGTGCTGTTGGCTATGCTAGTACCAGTTCGTTTTATGCTGCGTTTCGCAAAAAGTTTGGGATGAATCCTGGCACGCATCTTGCTGCAAATCGCCACAAGGTAATTTGAAATTTTGGAAAGCATTATTAACTCGTAAGCTATAGAAGCATTTTCATCGCAAACATTAGCGTAAATTCCTTCCTATTTTTGCTGACAACATCGCGGAAGATAGGCGTTTAGCATGAACTATCGAACTCATATCTGGCATCTCCTGGCGACAATCGGGACAAAACCAATAAACTCCACTACTACGAATATGTTGCAAAAGTTTTCGATTACAGCAAGGGCAGTCACTCATATTTAAATTAAGGCGTCGCTAAATTTTAAATTGATAAACTTTAGTTATTGACACTAAATTCAATAGCTATCTTGATTTTTTGAGATTTGTCCAATCAGAAAAATATGCGGGAGAGTGAATCTCCCACAATCAAAGCTGATGTTGGAGGTCATAGTATCTATACAAAAAACAATCTAACAAACAATTCAAGTTATTGCTACTAATTTTCAATAGCTTTTGTATATAGCGATCGCGATTAGCATGATAATTCCTCATGTTCACCCAGATGCAATGTGATTTGATTGCTACAGATCCACCAGGCAGAGCCATCAAAGCCTAGTAACTAAGTTTAATCTGGTAGCTAGAAATTGCTACAGTTTGCGAAAGCGATCGCCTAACGCAAGCTTTGTAGGCTTTTTGATAAAAATTCTCAGTTTATTCTAGAATAATATCGAATCATCTGCTCAGGCAGCAACCTCAAGTGTAGTTAAATTGAGCAAGATTCACTTTGGATTTCTATCGATAAATTGCGTGAGGAACAGTTTGAAGTTACGGTTGTGGTGTTTTGGTCGGTGGTTTAATTTGTGTTTACTAGTAATTTTTACCTTGACATTGACTTGTGCTTGTAATGGCAAATTTTCTCAATCTTCTTTAAGATCGTCCTCATCCATTGCCTCAGAATGCAGAACCATCAAACATTCAATGGGAAAAAGCTGCGTTCCCATCACTCCCCAGCGAGTGGTTGTGCTAGATGAAACTGTTCTAGCTAATGCGATCGCATTGGGTACCCACCCTGTTGGCAGTGTTGCAAGTACTACAACCTCTGGCATCGAAATTCCCATATTTCTACAAGGCAAAATTGACTCTGAGAAAATTCAATCTATTGGAACTCAAGAGCAGCCGAATCTAGAAAAGATTATGCTAGTCAAACCCGATCTCATTGTTGGGTTTAACTACTTTGTTAACTACGACCAATTGTCACACATTGCTCCAACTGTATTAATTGAATGGGATGAGGCGGGAGCTTGGAAAAAGCATTTGATGTTGTTGGCTGAAGCATTAAATAAAACTCAAGCAGCTGAAAAGTTATTGGCAGATTACAACCAGCGCATTCAAGAATTCAAAACAGCCATAGGAAGTCAGTTAGAGCATTTTCAGGTTTCTCTATCTTATCTGGCGGGAGATGGTTCAGCGATCGTTCGTTCTGATGTCAAAAACTCTTTTGCTGGCTCCATTGTAGATGATGCTGGACTTAGCCGCCCACCTGCCCAAAATATTGTAGGTAAAGACTACTATCAAATTGATCTCAGTGCAGAGATGATTCATTTGATGGATGGAGATGCACTTTTTCTGTTCTCCAGTCGCAATCAAGAGGCGAATCGAATCTTGAAGCAACTTCAAAACAGTCCTTTGTGGAAACAACTGAAAGTGGTGCAGCAAAACCGCGCATATATCGTAGATCACAGTACCTGGCGCTCTCGAAATATCCTTGCTGCAAATAGAGTCATTGACGATCTGTTCAAGTACTTGGTTGAGCAAGAAAAGTTCTGACGATCTGAAACTTAATTCAAAAAATTCCGTTTGGAACAAAAAAAATTCCGTCTGGAACAAGCAAAGTACTTCCAATCGGTTTGTTGTTCCCTGTAAGCTTTTTGATAAAGATTCTCAGCTTTTTCTGGAATCAGATTGAGTCATCTGCTCAAGCAGCAACCCCAAGTGTAGCTGAATAGAGCAAGATTTGCTTTGGAGTTTAATCGGTAAATAGTGTGAGGAACAGCTTGAAGTTACGGTTGTGGTGTTTTGCTCGGTGGCTAAACTTATTTTTACTGATGATCATTACCTTGACATTGACTTGTGCTTGTTATGGCAAATTTTCTCAACCTTCTTCAAATTTTTCCTCACTTATTGCCTCAGAATGCAGAATCGTTAAACATTCAATGGGGGAAAGCTGCGTTCCCATCAACCCGCAACGAATCATTGTTTTAGATACCAGCCCACTCGATGCGGTTTTGACGTTGGGACTAAAACCGATAGGGGCTACAGAATTTGATGATCTTAAACAAATCAATGTTTATCCAAAAGAACAGACAGAAGGAATTGCAGTTATTGGTGGAGATTTACAACCCAATCTTGAAAAAATTGCCCTCCTAAAGCCTGACTTAATTTTGAGTCCCCAATTTTACGTTAAAAAAATCTACAATCAGCTATCGCAGATTGCGCCAACTGTCGTCGCTGCAAGCGGAAATGCTGCCGAAAGTAATTCTTGGAAAGACTACTGGAAGGAAGATTTAAAAATCTATGCTGATGCATTGAATAAAACTCAAGAAGCCGAGCAACTTTTGCACAATTACCATCAGCGAATTGCAGAATTTCATAAAAGAATGGGTGACAGGCTCAACGAGACCGAAGTTTCCATCATCGCCACTATTAACTATGGGCCAAATTATCCAACCCGAATCTACTTGAGAGGATCATTCATGGGTTCGGTGATTGAGGAAGCAGGGTTAAAACGACCAGTTGCACAAATAAAAGATGGTTTCACAGCAGATGTTTCAATTGAAAGACTTGACTTGATTGAGGGGGATGTCATGTTCGTCGTGACGCCTAAACCTGAAGAATCTACATTGACACAACTAAAGCAAAATCCGTTGTGGTTTCGACTGAATGTGGTTAAACAGAGCAAAGTTTACAACGTGCATTATGCCACTTGGGTTGCACAACGCAATATCGGTGGAGCAAATCGCATTCTTGACGATCTTTTTAGATATCTAGTTAAGGAGAATTATCGATGATAAAAACATTACAATCTAATTTTGTAGAAGAAATATATACTCATGCTCAACAGAAGTTGGATAGCTTCTACACAGATAGTATTCTTCTGACAACACCTGCCAATGATGTGGACGTAATTCCAGCTATTCAATATCTGCAACCAGATAATCTACTATCCATCTTCAAAGCTAGTCCGGAATATCAAAAGACTCAGGATCTTCGCGTTGCCGCATCGTTGTGGAACAAAGCCTATAGCTGGATACCTTTACCGGGTGTCTTAGCGTTCATGACTTGGGCTGGTGTGGGATTTGATGCCTCACTTGATAACGTGAGTTTTGTTTTCAAAGACGGTGAATTGCAAGGGTTGTGGTTTCAGGATCTAGGCCGTAGTGTAATTTATCCAGAAAGATGTCCAATTCCCATTCCTAATGACTATCTAGGTAAATTAGTAAACACTGTGGATGAACTGCACAATGAGGTATTTACGGGCTTATTTCAACGTCATTTATCACCTCTGATTGACTGCCTCCACGCCTTAACCAAAGTATCCAAAAAGACACTTTGGGGAAATGCAGTCAATGCTGCTTATGGAATATTCGAGGATTTGGATGGATATGCAAAAAAAGAAGCAATCCCAATGGATTATTCGGTGTTATTTGAACAGCCCTATAGTTCAGTTCTGTCCAATTCTGTGCAGGAGACACTTCAGAAACCAAATCCTCTCTACAACTTGATCCGCACCGAAAAATTTAATGAACCTGGTTTACCTACCCAGATGAAAGTCCGAAAAACTTGCTGCTTAATTGCTCTAATTCCTCCAGATTATTCCAAGTGTGGCAACTGCCCTCTATTGAAACCAGGCGATCGCATTGCCCGCATGAAGAAAAAACTGGCTCAGGCACATTGATATGACATTAGAGCAACAGCCCAAAAGTTTACGCACCTTTACTGTTATTTGGCTAGGACAAACCGCCTCTTTGATTGGCTCTAATATGACGAGTTTTGCTCTTACTATCTGGGCATGGCAGCAAACAGGTGAAGCCACTCCACTGTCTCTAATTGCTTTTTTCACAGAAGTTCCGATTTTGATTGCTTCCATCTTTGCCGGGGTTTTTGTTGATCGCTACAATCGCAAATTCATCATGATTGGTGGTGATACTGTTGCCGCACTTTCTACTGTCATCGTTCTGATCTTATTTTTTACCAACCAGCTGGCTATTCGGCATCTCTACGTCATTGGTGCAATCAACGGATTATTTGGCTACTTTCACGGGTTAGCCTTCTCTGCCTCTCAAGCTCTGCTCGTTTCTCAACAACACTATGTCAGAGTGGGCGCAATGGGATCGATTAGAACCTTTGGCTCTGGTGTCATAGCTCCAGCATTAGCAGGTGTGTTGTATCCCATTGTGGGATTAATTGGTATTTTGCTGATTGATATTGCTACATTTGCCATTGCAGTTAGCACACTTTGGATCGTCCAAATTCCCCAACTGCAAAGAGAAATAGAAAATCATGAGTCGAAAGTAGAAGGAGTTTGGCAAGAGTTAACCTTTGGATTTCGCTATCTTTGGCAACGTCCTAGTTTGATGGCATTGCAACTATTTTCCTTGAGTTTCATTTTCTTTGACACTGCTTCTGCTGTTGGTGAACCGATGATTTTGGCACGAAGCAATAATAATACGGCTGTATTGGGAATGGTGGGTGGAGCGATGGGACTCGGCGGCTTAATTGGCGGTATCTTAATGATGCTCTGGGGCGGGCCAAAACGACGCATTCACGGACTCTTGATTGGTCGAGCCTTTGTTTTTGGCTTTGAGACAATGCTGGGAATTTGGCGATCGCCCTCACTCTGGATAGGTGCCAACTTCTGTGCAGGTTTATTTAAGCCATTAGCCAATAGCTGTGAAGAAGCCATCTGGCTTTCCAAAGTAGAACCAGCCAGTCAAGGACGTGTATTTGCTGCTAGTTCACTGCTTACCGGACTAGTTGTCCCCTTGGGGTTGTTGATTTCAGGGCCTCTTGCCGACAGATTCTTTGAACCTGCTATGCAACCTGGAGGAATGCTGGTTCCCATCTTCGGCAACATATTTGGTACGGGTACAGGTAGTGGCATGGCACTGCAATTTGCCCTGTTCTCTTTTATCGTCGTCCTGATTTGTTTGGGTAGTTATGCCTTTCCTGTACTGCGCGATGCAGAGGATAGATTGCCAGATCACCAAGCAAGTACTAATTAGAAAGATTGATTGGATGACTTTTTTGATAACTTATTTTGTCTTAATCATTGTTCAAAATTAGGTGTGGGGCAAATATTATGAAGCTACAAAAATTACTTTCAATTCTGTTGATTACAAGTTCTGTTTGGGTTTTAATCACAAATCCTGCTACTGCTGAGGAAGTACAAAGCACATCCAGCAGAAAAATTCCGCGACTCAGTGAAATAGAACGTCCGATCACTAGCGCTCAAAAGCTAGTCCAAGCACCAACACTCCCAACAGCGCCTTCATTAGAAGTAATACAAGTTACTGGAGTGAAGGCGAACCCCACCGACAAAGGTGTGGAAGTAATATTGCAGACATCTCAAGGACAACAGTTACAAACTATAAATCGCAGTACTGACAATAACTTTATCGCTGATATTCCCAATGCTCAACTGCGCCTTCCCAATGGTGAGGCGTTCACATTCCGCTCAGACAAGCCAATTGCGGGTATTATCCAGATAGCGGTAACAAATTTTGATGCCAACACAATCCGAGTTGCGGTAACAGGTGAGGCGAGTCTACCAACTGTTGAGTTATTTGATAGTGATGAAGGTTTGATTTTTGGTTTTACACCTGCTACATCATCAGCACAGCAACCACCTCAAACACAACCAATTCCTGAACCAGATCAGCTAGAGACACCCAGCGCAGAAGATGATGAGCCAATAGAGTTGGTGGTAACAGGTGAGCAAGATGGATATACTGTACCAGAAACATCAACCGCGACTAGAACTGATACCATTTCACTAAAAAAATGATAAAGATAGTTAAGGAAGAAATATGAGCAGAAGTTCATGGCAGGAGTCAGCAAAGTAAAAATAAAAGAGTCAGCCGAGGAATTACATGAGCTGTTGAGAAAACAGAAAACAGCATTAGGTAAAGAACGGATTCAAGCTTTGTATTTACTGAAGATAGGGCAGGTAAAAACAATACAAGATTTGGCGGTGGTGTTGGGAAGAGGGAGTGCGACAGTACAAAGGTGGTTAAAGGCTTATACAGAGTCGGGAATCGCCAGTCTGGTATCAAGAAAAAAGGGTTCAGGGCGGCCACCAATCATTAACACGGAGGTAAAAGAGCAACTTTTAAAAGAACTGGATGACCCGCAGGGATTTAAAAGTTATGAAGAAATCCGAACATGGTTAAAAGCGGTAGAGGGTGTAGAAGCTTCATACAAGGTAGTACATGACACGGTGCGTGATCGAATGAAAGCGAAGCTAAAAGTGCCGCGAGCAGTAGGGATAAAACACAACCCCGAAGCAGAATCAGAGTTTAAAAAAACTCCCCCAATACTTAGAAGTAATTAAAAAACACATTATTGCACCGATAGATAAAAACAGAAGAATTAGGTACTGGTGTGAGGATGAAAGCCGTGTGGGGTTGAAAACTGAAGCCGGCAGATTAATTACCACAAAAGGTACCAAGCCGATTGGCATCATGCAATGGAAGCGAGATAATTTTTATTTATATGGATTAGTAGAACCATTAACTGGTGAGTATTTTATTTGGGAATTCTCTCATTTAAATGCAGCTTGTGTTCAGATTTTTTTAGAAAAGTTTTCTGCCACTTATCCCCAAGATATACACATTATTCAGTTAGACAATGGTGCTTTTCATTTTAGCCAACATCTTCAGATACCAGAGAATATAATTTTATTATTCCAACCTCCACATACGCCGCAAGTTAATCCAATTGAGCGATTATGGGAGGAAGTTAAAAGACATTTAGCATGGGAGAGCTTTGGAGCGTTAGATGAATTAAGGGAATTTATCTGGAAGCGTTTGGAAAAATTAAACACATCAATTGTTGCTTCTATTACAGGTTGGGATTTTATTCTTGATGCTTTATTTGCATCAAATTTTTCGTGAATTGGTATGACACACCTCTCGATTGATATTTTTAATCCTGTCTACAACTTTTCTCCCATCTATGAAGATGAACCTTTCAATGATGGCTTCGCGAAGGCACACACTGTTGGTGTCTATCTACAAGATCAGATTGCGTTGCTTGATAACCTTAAGCTCTTAATTGGCGGAAGATTCGATAGTTATAACTATGAGAGTAAGTTTAACGAGCCTTCACTCAACAGTATCTCAGAAGCTAGTCAATTTTCACCGCGTGTAGGGATTGTCTATCAACCCATTGAACCCATCTCTCTCTATGCTAGTTTCAGCCAATCTTTCTCTCCTCAGTTTGGCAGGAATCGCAGTGGCAGCCCCTTCAAACCAGAACAAGGTACTCAATACGAAGTAGGCATCAAAGGGGACTTTTTAGACAATCGCCTTTCCACAACCTTAGCCGCTTATCAGATTACCAAAACTAACGTCCTGACCGAAGATCCTAACGATCCTGAATTTTCTATCCAAGTCGATCTATTTGATGAAAGATATTTTGAGAGTACAGTCAACAGGGCATATATTAACCCAGGTGCGCCGTTTACTGTCTTGGGGACGCTTTCGGTGCAATTTTAATGAGTTAACGGAAGGTGCGTATTGGTAAACTTCTAGGTAAAAGTCAACAGGTTATAAAATTGCTCAATGACTATCAAGAGCGAGTGGAAGCAATGCAAACAGCATTAGGTAAGCGTCTAAATGATTTAGAGGTTTCTATTGCTCGCTTTTACTGGGATGGCAGAACGGATACTCAAAACCATCCTTCTTATTTCGCTGGCTGTATTTTGCAGGACATCGGCTTTTCTATACCCATTAAACAACGTCAAGTTGATACACATTCGTCCTCAATGAGTATTAGCCTTGAGCGTCTGGATTTACTTGATGGAGATATTATGTTTGCCGTAATTAGTAGGAGTATTGATTCAGAAGAATACTTCAAAAAATATTTGAAAAATCCGCTGTGGCAGAAGTTAAAGGTCGTTCAAACTAATCAAATTTTTAAGGTTGATGGAAGTTACTGGCTCTGGGGCAGTGTTCTAGGTGCCAATGCCGTGCTAGATGACCTGTTTAAGTATCTTGTAGAAGACAAAACTTAATGTTTTATGTTCACAGGAAATCAAGAGGAAAACCAATGCTTAGACAGTGCCTAAAAGCTAGATTGAGTGCCACAAATCCCATCACTCAGCGTAAATTTCTTTAGGGACGCTTGTTAATTTTTATTAATTTTTAATTTAGAATTTTCTTTCTTTTCTTCTCCTTCCAAAGGTAAGAAAATAGTCAATACTTCTCCGTATTGAGGACGCTCACGCACGATTAATTTACCACCAATTGCCTGAAATAGATGCTTAGTGGCAGCAAGATTCAAGCTAATGGTACCTGTTTCTGGTTGAAAGGTCAGTAGTTGACCAAGGGCTTTACGAATTGGTGGCGTACAGGTAGATGTTGTGACTGCACCCGTATCTTTTAACTGAGGCTGGGGCAGTAATTGTAACTTGAGTTGATCGCCAGCCGGAATTACCTGTACTTGAATATGGCTACCAGCAGGTAAGCTGCGGGTGAAATTTTCCATCAAGCCAGTCAGAACTCGATCTAGCATCGCCGGATTGCTGACTACAGTTGGTAGATGTTGAGGTAAAATCACATCCAACGTTAAGTTACGCCGATTTGCCGCTTCTTGCCAACGGGGAATACTTGAATGCAACACTTGCTCTAGGCACATTGCCGTTAACTGAGTGCTTGTAGGTTTGTTTGTGGCAGAAGTTTCCAATTCAGCCGCCCGAAACAACAGTTCCATCCGATCAATCTGTTCGGTACACTCGCGATCAATTATTTTTAAGCGCTGAATTACATTAGCAGGTAAGGTGCGCTGTTTAAGTAGCAATCTAGTGATCGTGCGAATGGTTGTCAAAGGAGTGCGAACTTCGTGAGCAAAAGCTTGTAATAATTCCACATCAGAGCGAGAAGAAGGGGGAGTCGAAGAAGGCGAAGAAGGAGTATGTGAGGAAGTAGAAGTAGTCTTCTGTGCTTCTGTATATCCTCCCGTCACTACATCTTCTGTTTCTGGTAACTCCGCTAGTAGCAGTTGACTAAACTGCACAACCATACGATAGTCTGGTGTCTTAGGATAGTATTTTTGTACTAGTTCTTCTAATTCCGTAAACAAATCTGGATTACTCAACATTACCCGTGCGCCCAAGGCTTGCCATGCTTGTTGAGCTACCTCTGGATCGAAAGAAAATAGAAACGCTCTTTTGCCGTCCTTTTCTTCTGCCAACACCAGTACTAATCTAAATTTATCTGTAAAAACCAGGCAAAACTGTTCTGTTGCTAATGGATCTGTTTTCAGCAATGGCAATATAGACTCATTAGGAGCAGTGACATCGGCGATCGCTACTTCCCCCTTGGGCATTTCAAAGGGCATTAGTGCTAATGGGTTAAATGGCTGTGCTGTAAAAGTGATTGATTGCAAGCGTTGGTTTAATTGAGAATTACTGAAGACAGGTGCAGGTGCAGCCAACACTAATCCTTGTTTAACATCAGATGAAACAGTTATTAGGTTTTTTAATAATAAATTTTCTGTGGCTGCCAGGCTGATACGCCACTGTTGCTGTGCCTTTGGAGATGAACACACAGCCGCAGTTGATTGACTATTGTTTAATACTTCGCTCAGACTCGGCAAGATCCATTTGTACACAGGTTTTCACCCCTTAATTCAACAGCGACATTCAGCATTTTGGCAGGCTTTTCACTACTTAATTACGAGGTTATCCGTATTTGGGTGCTGATGAAAGTCGTAGAACCGAACAATAAAGGTGGAATTCCCGTTGATCTTGGTCAATCCCTACTCAATAAATTTCTTAATTCTTGCGAGTAACTATATATACAGTATGGCACTAATTTCGTATTGAATAGCAGCGATGATTGGATTTGTTAGGAGTGAAATTGACACTCTGGCGATCACTCTTTTACACCCATGTGATTAAATCACCCAACGAGGAAATGAAAATCTCTTTTTCTGTTCCCTATTTTCAAGACAGACGGTTATTATGATAAATCACACAACGAGGGAATGAAAATATTCTTTTTCTGTTCCCTGTTAAGAGTTCCCTATTTTCAAGACATTAATAAAAGAACACCCCCTTCAACTTAGAAGAGGGGTTCTATACAAAAAAACAGAGATGCGGGAAATTCTTTGCGTTGAATTTTGGTTTAAAAAGTAAACTCTATCAATTCTTTGCCTGAGGTGGTGTCGTACCAGGAATTGTCACATCTATCGGCGTTACTTGCGTAGCTAACTGTGTTAGCGGCGGTTGAATAGCAGTTTGATTTCCCACTACTAGAGTTACCAGATTTTCTGGCTTGAGATATTGCTTTGCTACTCGCTGCACATCTGCTGCTGTGGTTGCTGCTACGGCTTTTTGATAGCGAAATAGAAAATCACTAGGGTAGCCATAATATTCGTATCGCATCAATCGTAACAACGTTTGAGCAGGATCTTCAAAATTGAAAACAAACGAGTTGAGAGTAGACTCTTTTGCAAAAGCCAATTCTTTAGGCGTTACTGGTTGAGTTTGCAAACGCTTGATTTCTGTTTGCAGTGCTTTCACAAACTGTACAGTAGCATCCGATCGCGTTTGTCCACCAGCTATAAACATACCAGGAAAGTCATAGCGGGGACTCCAAGCGCCATAAACCGAGTAAGCTAAACCTTGGCGCGATCGCACCTCATTAAACAAACGTCCCCCAAACCCGTTTAATATACCATTTAACACATCTAGTGCCGGATAGTCAGGACTGTTAAACTGTCCACCTAAATGCCCAATCAGAATGTTACTTTGAGTCAATTGTGGTTGATTGACAACAAAAACGCCGCTGGTTTTAGCTTGGGTTACTTTTGGCAATTGAGGTTTAGTTAGATTTGGGTTGGGTTTCCAATCACCAAATTTGGCTTGAATCAGCGCTTTCATTTTCTTGGGTTCAAAATCTCCCACAATCCCCAAAATCATGTTGTTGGGGTAGAAGTACTGCCCTTTAAACTTCACCAAATCTTCGCGGGAAATCTGATTCAATGTTGCATACTCTGTGGTTCGTCCGTAGGGGCTATCCTGTCCGTAGATTAATTTTTTAAATTCCCGTTGAGCAATAGTATCTGGGTTATCATTGCGACGTGCTATCCTACCACGTTCTTGAGTCTTTGCTAGTTGCAGCTTATCTTCAGCAAATACTGGCTCTTGCAATACTTCGGCAAACAACCCCAAAACTGTTTCTACATCTTCACTGAGGGAATCGAAACTAGCATTACCTACAACCTCATTCATACTAGTTTCCACTGAAGCGGCTCGTTGTTCCAACATTTGGTTAAGTTCGTCGGCACTATGCTTTGCAGTTCCTCCAGTGCGTATTACCTCGCCCGTTAACTTTGCCAAACCAACTTTATCTGAGCTTTCTAGGCGCTCGCCTGTACGAATAAGTGCTGTACCTTTGATTAGTGGTAAATCACGATCTTCCATCAAATAAACTACCATACCGTTGTTGAGCACATATCGCTCATACTTTGGCAACTTCACCTCAGGTAGTGGAGCAAACTCCAACTCTGTATAATGCTTTGCCGCTGTTGCCGCCCAAGAAAAATTAAAAGTCAAAAGTACAAAGGCAAAAGCAGCAATCAATGCATACACAAATCTTTTCCGATCTGGGATTTTGAACTTCAAATTCTGGATATTCATCTGCCTTTTGCCAGTTTCCTTATACCTGTTCATATTTATATTCCTTGGCATACCCTGACTTTTACTGCGACAACAGCTTGCCAATTGTACGGTTTTGGGGCGTAAACGTCGCCTTTGCTATCCGCTGAACATCAGCAGCTGTTACAGCCTCTAATTCATTCAACTGTTTGAACAAATTTCGCCAAGAGCCTGTTTTTACTTCATACTCCAACAACTGCTGTGCCATGCCCATATTAGAATCAAGCGATCGCAATAATTCTGCCCTAGCTTGTGTTTTGACTCGATCTAACTCAGTCGCCGACACAGGCTCAGTTCTCAAAGAGTCAATTTCTTTGCGCAAAGCTACTGCCACTTCATCAACTGTGTGACCGGGAGCTGTGAGAGCATAAAACAACATCAAATTTGGATACTTATCGCCTGGAAAACCACTAAAGCCCTGTGCTGAAAGTGCTAGCCGCTGTTGCTCTACTAAAGATTTATACAACCGTGACGTTCTTCCGTCACTGAGCAATCTACCGATAATGTCATAGACTGCGTTATCTGGATGAGTAATTGCTGGGCGGTGGTAACCTTCTAAGTACCAGGGCTGAGAATTTAACTTTAAAGTCACTTCTCGTGTTTGTGTTTGCTTCGGTTCTGTTGGTATCTGCTCCTCTGCTTTGGGTTTGGCTTTATAGCGCCCAAAGTAAACTTGTGCGAGTTTTTTGACTTCAGCAGGGTTGACATCTCCGACAACAGCGATGGTTAAATTGCTCGGTACATAGTGTGTATCAAAAAACTTTTGTACATCTTCTGTTGTCAAATTGCGGATATCTTCGTCGTAACCAATCACCGGGCGTCTGTAAGGATGAACGGTAAACGCCGCATCATTAAACTTTTCAATCATCATCCCAATGGGTGAGTTTTCTACCCGCAGGCGTCGTTCTTCCAAAATCACATCTTTTTCTTTATAAAACTCCCGAAATACAGGTTCGAGAAATCGCTCCGACTCCAGCGACATCCACAACTCCAACTTGTTAGCAGGAAAGCTATAAAAATAGCGAGTGGCTTCACTAGAAGTATTGGCATTTAAGCCTACACCTCCAGCCTGTTCTACAATGCGTCCCAAATCATTTTGCCTGACTAGCTTGGCAGCTTGCGCTTCCACTTTCTCAAATTGGGCTGTTAATTTGGCAACTTCATCTTTATTATCGGTAGCTTTTGCCCTTTTAATTTGAGCAGCTAACTGATCTAACTGATCTAGTAGTGGTTTTTCTGAGTTGTAATCTATGGTACCAATTCGTGTTGTTCCTTTAAAGGCTAAATGTTCTAGAAAGTGTGCTACACCAGTTTTACCATCTGGCTCATCTACGCCACCTACATCAGCATAGGTAAGAAAAGAAACAACTGGTGCTTGATGGCGTTCTAAGACAAGAAACTTCATCCCATTATCGAGGCGAAATTCCGTTAACTGCTTAATCACCCGATCCAAATAGGGTTGAATTGAACTTTGAGTAGCTGATGGAGTTTTAGTTCTAGCCCAAGCAACTTCTGGTATCAATCCCCAGCTCAAAGTTAGTACTAAAAGCAACACGACGATGAGTCGACTAGCTGTTTTTTTGACTTTCAGTGGGTATATGCAATCAAGCTGGTTCATAAGCGAAAATGAAAGTAAAGTTTCATTACCCAAGTATCGAGTAGGGCGTTAATCTTGTATTAAGCTTTCTGTGCTTTTTGTACTTGTCGTAAGACAATAATGCTACGAGTCCTGTTCCGGATATCTCACTATAACTGTTATGCGTGTCTTTAACTCTCCTCCGCCATCCGAGGCACAAACGCGTAGTCGTATTTTACAAGCGGCACGACGCTTATTTGCCTCCCAAGGATTTGATGGTACCACCACCCGCGACTTAGCACAGGCAGCAGGCGTTGCGGAGGGGACACTATTTCGCCATTTTCCCAATAAAAAAGCGATTTTAGTTGAGGTAGCTACTCAAGGATGGGTGGAGATTCTCACTGATTTACTGACAGAACTGAGTGAAATGGGCAGCTACAAGGCAGTAGCTCAAGTAATGCGCCGCCGGATGTGGAATATGCAAAAAAATGCCGATCTGATGCGAGTGTGTTTTATGGAGGCGCAGTTTCATCCAGATTTACGCGATCGCATTCAGTCGGAAGTAATTGCCAAAATGACAGATGTTGCCGAAGCCTTCTTTCAAACTGCGATGGATAAAGGTATTTATCGCAAAATGGATGCAAATTTGGTGGCAAAGGTATTCTTGGGAATGTTTGCAGTAGCAGGCTTCTCCCACAACACATTAATGGAACCAGATGCCTCTCCCCAAAAAATGCAGGAAATGGCAGAAGGGCTTGCTGATATCTTCCTCAACGGTGTACTAGTTAGGGACTAGGAACTAGGGACAAAGACGCGGAGAGAGAACTATTCCCCGTGTCACCGCGTCCCCGTGTCCTCTTTTGCCTCTAGCCTCTAGCCTCTAATCGACTTTGCCTGCTGGCTCCACTGCTGCACTTGCTCAACAGTCGGACATAAATCTCGCCGCTGCATTGTCGCTACTTGCAAGCGCAAAATTTGTTGATGCAATCTGTGGGTAGGAATATTAACCAGTTGGGCGACAGAACCCACACCAGCATGAAGCAATAATCCGCAATATTGGGTACCAACGCTAGGAATTCGTGCTAAATCAGCTAAAGCTATCCATTTATTTACATACTGTAAATGGACTTGTAATTTATTTGCCAGCATCAGCCGAGACTGTGGAGTCTTGCCTTGTTTAACTAGCACTTTTGTGGTTGTAATGCCACAATTTTTGAGTTGAGAGGTTTCTTCTGGAGATAATCCGGGCAATTGTTCAATCGGCCAGTCACATGATTGTAAGACGTTAACTGGCAGTTTAGGTTTAGGAGGCATTTCTGGAACAAAGAAATGAGGGGGTGATTTAAATATTGTGACAAATGCACTGACCACATTGGCTATTTTTATGAGCAGTACGGCGAGGGCAAAAAGGCACTTTTGTTGCAGCTAGCCCCGCTCGTACGCTCACCATTGTTTGTCAAACTCCTAAAGAGGTTAATACGATTCTCAGCAGGAGCAAAAAACTACTGTTGAGTTGGTTTGATATTTTGATTAACATGGAACAAATTAGTCGGATCGTACTTGTTCTTAATAGCAACTAAACGCTCGTAATTGTCACGGTAAGTTGCCTGAACACGCTCTTGTCCTTCCTCCATCATGAAATTTACGTATGCTCCGCCACAAGTATAACGATGCAGCGCACTCCAATATTCCTTCGCCCAGGTAGTAATCTTTTCAGCGTTTGCCGGATCTGGATCTATGCCAGCCATCACCATCGACCATTTTGCATCGCGGAAGCTAAAAGCCGTGTCATTTTTGCCGACTCGGTTGGCTGCACCATCAATCGGATATAGATGCATGGTTGAAAGCAAAGTTGGGAGGTGCGAACCATGTTTTACGTGTAGGGCGATCGCCTCGTCACTCAACTGATTTACAAAATCACCCTTCCAATACCACTGCATCCCTGTTGGCATCAGCGGATCGAACATACTTTGCAAAGCAGAATAAGGGATTTGGCCAATGTGTTCAAATGCCGGAGTAGCAAAATTGCGGATTGGTTGGAATGCTTCCTCTACTTTTTCCTCCGCTCCGGCATAACACCAAATTATGCCGCACATTGTCTTGGTGTGCAGGTGTTCGGGAAATGGTGGCCCAGGTGGCACTTTTAGGAAGGCAAAAAAGCCATACAGGTCTTCTGGTGCGTTGGTGATAAAATCCCGATACCATTGCATCAACTCGGTTGCCCGATCTAAATGCCACAGCGTCGGCCCAGCATAAACCGTGCTAACGGGATGTGCCTGGAATAAAAAGGAGGTGACAACACCAAAGTTACCTCCACCGCCACGGATTGCCCAGAACAGATCCTCGTTCTCTTGCGAATTGGCAATAACAAAACTACCGTCTGCCAGTACTACATCTGCTTCCAGAAGATTATCAATAGTTAAGCCATACTTGCGAGTCAGATAGCCGTGTCCGCCACCCAAGGTCAGTCCAGCAACACCGGTAGTAGAGTTAATTCCACTAGGTATAGCCAGACCAAATGCATGGGTTGCATGATCCACATCCCCTAAGGTGCAGCCGCCTTCGACCCTCACCGTGCGAGCCTGCGGGTCAATGCGAATGCCCTTCATGCGCGAGAGATCGATGACCAAGCCATCATCGCAAGTTCCTAAACCTGCACCATTATGTCCGCCACCTCGAACTGCAAGCAGGAGTTTGTTTTCGCGGGCAAAATTGACAGCATTGATGACATCTGCCACATTTGCACAACGGGCAATCAAGCAAGGATGTCGGTCAATCATGCCATTGTAGACTTTGCGGGCGTTTTCATAGCCTTCATCGTCGGAACAGAGCAACTCTCCGCGCAGATTAGATTTGAATGCTGTGACTCTTGCTTCCTCCAGAATAGTTTCTTCACCTGTGGTGGTGGCAATATGTAGGCTGACCATAATATTCCTCCTTCTAGGTTGCTCCGTGAATTAACCTATATACCTTATGAATCAAGGGCGAAAACCTAATTTACGGATATGTCTTTTGCGTGCT
This sequence comes from Chlorogloeopsis sp. ULAP02, assembly GCF_038404745.2. Lineage (NCBI taxonomy): Bacteria > Bacillati > Cyanobacteriota > Cyanophyceae > Nostocales > Chlorogloeopsidaceae > Chlorogloeopsis > Chlorogloeopsis sp. ULAP02. The sequence goes on from NZ_JAYKTT020000044.1 coordinate 48,588, forward strand.
TTCACGGTAGCCGAGCTACATTTCCTCAGCTGAATGCCAATTAGCCATATGTTGAGCGTGAGTTTCTAAATATGCTCCCGGCTGGAAGTAATGGTCGTAGAACTCTAAATCTAAATGATGAGCCTGGAGATAAGTGAGAATAAACACGCTAGGTACTGTACCGGGGAACTTACCGAAGCGATCGTAGATGTATTGTGCCATCACAGCCACACAGTCTTTAAATTCTTCACTATGAATCTCTGCACTTGCTCGGATCTTGGCACTTTCTTTCCAAGGGCCTTTTGTATCGGAGTGAAATGGCCCGCCTACACCGAACTTCCGCTTGGCAAAAGCTTCCACAGCAGCACGCATATTGGGATAGTGGGGCGGACAAAAAGCCTCGAATACACCCGGTAAGCCAGTCGGGTTGGGAAGTGACCAGCGTTCATCGGTGTCGTAGCGAAAACCTAAACCCGATACTTCCGAATTTCCACTTGCACCTAATACAACATGGCGATCTATGCCGTCAAACATCCAGCCACCCAATCCCATCGCTTGCAGCATCAGCATACCTGCGTAGCAACAGGTCGAAAGTTCAGCTGTTGATTCTGTCAGGGAATACTGTTCAATAAAGGTCAAAGGAAAGGGTTCGTCTAAATTCACTAAATGTTTGAATTTTTCTAGTCCTGGAATTTGCTCGTGATTGACATCGTCATAGATACAATAGCCGTTCTGTACCAAAAAGCAGAGATTCGCAATCATATGCTGGGCAATATCAGCTACCGGAATAATCAAAAGACTGCCCCGACGATTGACACACCAGGTATTGTGTCCTTCCATGTAAGGTTCGGCTGGTGGAATATACAACCGATGGTTAGCTAATTTGCGAATTCTTTTGCGATGGGCTTCTAGGAGAGCATCCAGATTTATTTTTTCGTCTGCTTGTCGTTCTACTAAAGCGTGTGCATCGCGGGTTGGAAAGAAGTAGATGCCATCGTCGTTGGTAAAAAAGATTTCACTGGTGTGGAAACCCGCAGCTGAAGGAAAAGTACGCCCTCCGGCAGCAGCAGAATAGTTGGACAGATGGGGAGCATATCTGGCATGACGCGTAATCATGTGGTGCCATCCGGTATTGCCAGCTGCTGCCGTTAAAACCATCATTTGCTCTAGCTCGGAAAGGGGAAAGGGCTGATGACGAGACGTAAACGCTAACGAACCATCAGGAATTGAGGCACCCAAAGAAAATCGCCGAGCGCGTCTGCCAAATAACGCTTCTATTAAGGGGAATTCTAAAGCGGTTTTCAAACCACGCGGGTATATTTTTGTATCCATATATTTATGTGTCTAAAATTTGTTAGGTTAATAAGCTGATTGAAAAAAACAGAGGGCAGTCCCTATCAAACAAGTTTCACCTGTCAAAGATAAAAGAGGTTTTTTCTCCTACACCCCTAAACCCTCTTTCAAGGCAGAGGGCAAAAGGTAAGACTTGGACAAAGAACAAGAGCGTCATTCAGATTTCCCCGTGTCTGTTCTGTACACAATTTGACAAGGGCTACTAACTATGACTCTGCCTAGCTGATTCTGTTTTGAATTGCTTTACTAATTTTTTCATCTATCTTGAGGCTATATTTATTAAGTTCTATCTTTATGATTGGTTTGCCACTGTACATGTTACAGCCACGACACAGCACGTGAGTTCCTTTCTGTCTCCTGCCTTCATGAATGCAACTGCCGTTGAATTGTATAGATAGTTAGCAAGCCACTATCAATTAGGCTGATTTAGCTGTATCAGTTATCTCTTATAGATGGTTTTAGGAGTAATCACTTGCTGCCCCCTACTGCTGAAAGAATTATGGAGGTTGGATTTGGGTTCTGGGCCTCCAAGGTGCTACTGAGTGCTGTAGAAATAGAGGTGTTCACTGAACTGGCTAAAGAGCCTGGGGATCTTGAGACGTTGAAGACTCGGCTTGGTTTGCATCCAAGATCGGCGCAGGATTTTCTGGATGCGCTGGTTGCTATGGGTTTCCTGTATCGAGAAGGTAAAATTTACCACAACAGCCCTGATACCGATATGTTTTTGGATAAACGAAAACCCTCTTATATCGGTGGCATACTGGAAATGGCAAACAATCGCTTGTTCGGTTTCTGGGAACACTTAACAGAGGCATTACAAACAGGCGAGATGCAAAACGAAGCCAAGGGTGGAGAAAATTTCTTTGCAACACTTTATGCTGATCGTGATCGCCTCAAGGAATTTCTTCGGGCTATGTCTGGCGTCAGCCGTGGCGCAAATATTTGTATTGCCGAGCGTTTGCCTTGGTCTAACTATAAGTCCTTTGTGGATGTTGGCACAGCCCAAGGTGACTTAGCCATGCAGATTGCCAAAGCTAATCCCCATCTGAACGGGATTGGGTTTGACTTGCCTGTGGTTGCTCCCGTATTTGAGGATTATGTCGCCGAGCACGCTCTTAGCGATCGCATCCGTTTTATCGGTGGTGACTTCTTTAAGGATGATTTGCCCAATGCTGATGTAATTCTGATGGGTCATATTTTGCATGATTGGAGTCTGGAAGAGAAGAAAATCTTGATTCGTAAAGCTTATGCATCTCTTCCTGAAAATGGGATTTTAGTCGCTTACGATGCTTTGATTGATGATGAACGATCTAAGAATCTGTTCGGTTTGTTGATGAGCTTAAATATGCTCATTGAAACCCAAGCGGGATTCGACTATACAGGAGCCGAGTGCTGTCAATGGATGAAAGAAGCTGGATTTCGTGAAACGCGAGTAGAACACTTAATCGGCCCAGACTCAATAGTAGTAGGTGTGAAATAAATTCTCAAGATAACACTTTAAATCGCACAGTCAAATCCTTGACTTCTTAACAGAAGTCGAGGATTTATATTTTGAACATACATTCTCGCAGTACTGTAGAAATAAATGTTTTTCTTCAAAGGATAGAAATTATGTTCCGCACAACTAAGGGCTTGAAGAAAAAAGACATTGTGGGAAGCATTCTTGCTGTTGCTAGCTTAATAATATTTGCAACAGGATTAGCTAGTTGCAACTTAGGTAGAGTAAACCCAGCAGGTGAAAGTCAACAAGAACGAGAGGATTATGAAAATCCACGTCGCTCTGATGACGATGATAACAACGAAAGAAGAAATCGTCAGGAAAACAGAGACGATGACGATGATGATAACAACGAAAGAAGAAATCGACAGGAAAATAGAGACGATGACGATGATGATTAAAAGTCTGCAATTATTATGTAAATAAGACTTATTTTCAGATAGGTAGACCACACGATACTCTAAGGGCGGGTTTTGTTTCTTTAGCTCAAGTCGAAAGTATATTTGCTAAACCCGCCCCTAAAAAAATAGTGGTTGAAATAAATGAAATTTGTTATGAAAACTTTTGATTCCTTATCAGTTATGAATAGACACAACTTTTCTAGTTCTTTTATCGATACTCTCCGTCAGCGACGGCAAAGATTAGCTACCCGTATAAATTTTCCTGCAATTTTTTGGTCAGGAAGTAGCAGTCCGCGCAACTATCCAGCCAATTTATATCGCTTTCGTGCGAACAGTCACTTTCTCTACTTTGCGGGGCTTCCCGTGCCTAATGCGGCAATTCGTCTCGAAGCAGGCAAGCTAACATTATTTATGGACGATCCTGCACCTAGCAGCGCTCTTTGGCATGGAGAAATACCCAAGCGTGAGGAAATTGCCCAGGCGATTGGAGCAGATGCAGCTTTCCCAATGGCAGAACTAGAGTCAGACTTAGAAGGGGCAGCCACAATTGCTGTGCAGGATGCTGCCACTTGGACACAACAATCACAGCTATTAAACAGGTGGGTTTTACCGCAAAATCAGCTACAGGGAATTGATTTAGAATTAGCTCAGGCTATTGTTGAATTGCGCCTCATCCACGATGAAGAAGCATTAACTGAACTGCGAAAAGCTGCCGCTGTTACTGTTGAAGCCCATAAGGCTGGTATGGCGGCAACACCCAACGCCAAGATAGAGGCGCAGGTGCGTGCAGCAATGGAAAAAGTCATCATCGCTCATAATATGACTACTTCCTACAACAGTATTGTCACTGTTCATGGTGAAGTTCTGCATAATGAGCATTATCACCACCCTCTACAACCGGGTGATTTACTGCTTGCCGATGTTGGGGCAGAAACAGAGATGGGATGGGCAGCAGATGTTACTCGGACTTGGCCTGTAACTGGTAAATTTTCATCTACCCAACGAGATATTTATGATGTAGTGTTAGCGGCTCATGATGCTTGTATTGCTAAAATCCGCCCTAGTGTTGAGTATGGAGAGATTCATTTGTTGGCGTGTACTATTATTGCTGAAGGTTTAGTGGATTTAGGTATTTTGCAAGGAAAACCCGAAGATTTGGTAGAGCGGGATGTTCATTCACTGTTTTTCCCTCATGGTATCGGCCATCTCGTCGGCTTGGATGTTCATGATATGGAAGACTTGGGAGATTTAGCCGGATATGAACAGGGACGTACAAGGAGCGATCGCTTTGGTTTAAGCTACCTGCGTTTAAATCGCCCACTACGAGCAGGAATGTTAGTAACAATAGAGCCTGGTTTTTATCAAGTACCAGCGATTTTAAATGAGCCAAGTTTACGCTCTAAATATCAATATACAGTTAATTGGGAACGTTTATCACAATTTCCTGATGTACGTGGTATCCGCATTGAAGATGATGTATTAGTAACTGTGCATGGTGGCGAAGTTTTAACAGTTGCTTTGCCGAATGATGCCAGTGCTGTAGAGGAATTAGTCAGTGGTTAACTACAATTGAACTTGCCCAGCTTCGACTTTAACTTCGCCTCGAAACATATTCATGCCACAGGTAAAGGTATAAGTTCCTGGCTGATTGGGAGTGAACTCAATTGGAGTAACTTGGTTGAGGGGTAGCTCTTGGGCAATATGAAAATCAGGAAATCGGACTTCTTCAAGGCAACTGCTAGGATCTTTACGGTAGAAGTTGAGCCGCACTTTTTGACCTGTATTAACTACAACTTGGCTTGGTTCATACCCACCATCAACGGTAATTGTTACCTGTTGAATGCCCTGCTTTGATTGTGCTTTTTGCGATTTTGGCTTACTCAGCAAAAACCACCATAACTCCAGTCCTATCAATCCCAATCCGCCAGCAGTAACGGCTGTTTTTGCCCATAAGGGTTGTTCAATGCGACGGAACTGACTTGTTTGCTTCGTTTGAGATGGTTGTATATGTTCGTGGGGCATTTGTGCAACTGCTTTGTTAGAAGCAATTCCAAACACCAATCCCAAACTTGCAACACTGCCAATGATTGCTATTTTGTTCATTATTTAAACATCTCCGTTGGCGAATGTAACTACATTGCAAGCTACGCTAACGCGCCAGAAATAGCTCCAAGTAAAAATCCAAATCCTGCCAAGGTTCCAAAAAATATCACTGTCTTCAGCATCGTTATTACTCCTTGTAATTTATTCAACCAATTGTTCTCGGTTGGAAATTACGCAAACGCAGGGCATTCGTCACTACAGAGACGGAACTAAACGCCATTGCTGCACCTGCAATAATGGGACTAAGCAGCCAACCGAAGAAGGGGAAAAGAATTCCGGCTGCAATTGGAATACCAGCGACGTTATAAATAAAGGCAAAAAACAGATTCTGGCGAATGTTACGAATCGTGGCACGAGAAAGTTGAATGGCGGTAACAATCCCCTGTAAATCTCCAGAGATGAGGGTGATGTCACTAGCCGCGATCGCCACATCTGTTCCTGTGCCAATTGCGATCCCGACATCAGCTTGAGCTAACGCTGGGGCATCATTAATGCCATCCCCAACCATTGCTACAATTTTGCCTTCCGACTGAATTTGCTCAACAGTCTCCGCTTTTTGATCTGGGCGAACTTCGGCAAAAACTCTTTTGATGCCCACTTCACGAGCAATCACTTCGGCAGTGCGGCGATTGTCTCCTGTCAACATCACTACTTCCAATCCCATTTTTTGCAATGTGCGAATCGCGTTTACAGAAGATGGTTTCACCGCATCAGCAATGCCCATAATCCCTTGGATTTTGTTATCTACTGCAATCCAGATCACCGTCTTACCGAGATATTCCAGACGATCCCAATCTTCCTGCAATTGTTGTGTATCAATGCCTAACTCATTCATCCAACGGTGGGTGCCAATTTGTACCCATTGATTTGACACGTACCCTTGTACACCACTACCAGCGATCGCTTCAAAATCCTGTGCATCCTTCAATTCCACACCTTGAGATTGAGCATAATTTACAACTGCCTCAGCCAAAGGATGTTCTGAATTGCGTTCGACAGATCCTGCAAGGCTCAGAAGATTTAGCTCATTGCCATTAGCTGTACCGCTGACAGTTACAAAGTCGGTGACGGTGGGCTTACCTTGGGTAATTGTACCCGTTTTGTCGAGGACGATTGTTTGTAGTTTATGTCCCATTTCTAGACTTTCTGCACCCTTGATAAGGATGCCATTCTCTGCACCTTTGCCTGTACCAACCATAATCGAGGTTGGAGTTGCTAGTCCTAAGGCACAGGGACATGCAATAATTAGGACTCCGACTGTCGTAATTAGCGCCATCGTTACATTGCCCATGAAGTTGTACCAGAGGATAAACGTAGCAATGGCAATGGCAATGACAACTGGTACAAACCATCCTGTAACTTGATCGGCTAGTTTTTGAATTGGAGCTTTCGACCCTTGGGCTTGCTGCACTAGCTTGACAATCTGTGCCAAAAATGTATCTTTACCCACTCGTGTGGCTCGGAATTTGAAGCTACCAGTTTTGTTAATTGTGGCTCCAATCACTTCATCACCCGGTTGTTTCTTCACAGGAAGGCTTTCACCCGTTACCATTGCCTCATCAATGGTAGAGGAACCGTCAACAATCTCACCATCTACCGGAATTTTTTCACCCGGACGCACGAGAATGACATCGCCCTCAACCACCTCTGCAATGGGCAGATCAATCTCTTGCCCATTGCGAATAACTCGCGCCGTTTTTGCTTGCAAGCCCATGAGCTTACGAATAGCTTCGGAGGTTTGTCCTTTGGCACGGTTCTCTAACAATCGTCCGAGCAGAATCAGGGTAATCACCACCGCAGAGATTTCGTAATACACATCGGGTGATAATCCCTGGTTGAGGAAAAATCCGGGGAAAAAGGTTGGAAAGAGTGAATAGAAAAAAGCAGCACTGGTTCCCAAAGCAACTAATGTATCCATAGTCGCAGTATGCCGCTTGAAAGCTTTCCAAGCTCCTTGATAAAAAGATTCACCACTCCAAAATTGGATGGGGGCTGTTAAAACAAGCTGAAGTAGAGGGTGGTGTAGCCAATCCGGAATCCACGGTATATGTATCCCAGTCATCATTGGTAATCCTCCAATGACTAGAATAGTTGTAATCACCCCCCCCAAAATGAGTCTTCGTTTCAGTTTTCGTGATTCCGCCTGACGAGCTTCTTGTTCGGCATCTGTTTGTGCGCTCATTATCTCTTGTTCTTGGAGGGGGTAGGCAGAGTACCCCGCTTCTTTGATTGCCTGTTGAATGCCCTCCAGGTTAGTTTGCTGAGGATTGTATTGAACAGTAGCCTGCTCTGCCCCAAAGTTTACACTGCACGCATTCACACCAGGAAGCGATTGGATAGCGTCTTCAACATTTTTGGCACAGGAGGCACAACTCATCCCCCGCAGTTTCAGATTTATATTTTCCATTGTCAAACCTCCTAACGATGTTCTGAACTGCTTTTAAAAGAATTTAGTGGTGGGTAACTGTATAACCTGCGCCTGTAATTGCTTCTGTAATCGCAACTTCTGCTGCTTGAGTTTTGGTATGACTTTGAACAATTGCGGCGGGAGCGATAGTTTTCACCGCTTTTGTAATGCTTTCTCTACAGCCAGAACAAGGGATATTAGGAACTTTGAGTTGAAGTGTCATCTGATGTACTCTACTTGATCAATTAATCCCATTTTGAAATCTCCATCTTGCTGGAGAGTCAAGGGGTAGTGAGAAAAAATTTTTGAGGGTACAAACAAAACTTCATAACTCCACTAATGGCTTCCGTTTATTTGCTGTACTCTATGTCAAAAAGATGACGTTTTTAAATTAAGTAGTTAATATATAATTTGACATAGCAATTGTGAAACGATTTTGGATTTTAAATTTTAGACCTACTGCCTTAATTTTCTAAGTTTAAAGCAAGTAGTATTATTTCCAAGTCCAGCTATTAACTACAAAAATATTTTCCAAATTTTCAATACTACTAACTTTTACTCTATCAAAATGAGAAAAAATTGAATATTAATTTAAATATTTTAGTAATGACTATTGGTACTTAAACAACTATTAATTTTTATAAAAACAAAATTGTAAGCCTTAAATATGGCTGGAGATCTTTATCAATGAGTTTTAATACATACTTCAAGCATTGGTTGAGTTTTACTTCCATCCAAAGTGTTGTTGCTTTAGCTATAATATCAACTCTTCCCTACTTTAGTGCCTTTGCTCAAAATACACCTAAAGGGAGTATTGACTGGATTTTGGTCATAGATACTTCTGCTTCCATGCGTGGTGTAGGCGGAACAAAAAATATCTTTGATCAAGTAAAGAATTCTATGACTGAATTTGTAAATGCTGCTAGATTGGGTGATACGGTTACTATTTATTCTTTTGATAAAGATGTAACTTTAAATGCCAATAGTATCGCCATTAGCAGTAATCCTGAGCGAGGTCAACTTAAGCAAACAATTAACTCACTCCAGGCTCAAGGTGTGCGTACTCACACAGGTAAAGCGGTGCAGAAGGCGCTACAACATTCTGCATTATTAAATCAACGTGCTGATGCTCTCGGTCGTACTGTTAGTATTGTATTTTTGACAGACGGATTAGAAGATGTACGTGGTATTCATAATCCAGTTTCTATTCCTAGTAATACCCAACTTTTACCTCAGCAACAATGCAAACCATATGTATTTTTTGTATCTTTAGGACTAAAAGAACATGAAAAGCAACTGAATGACTTTGCCAACAACCCAGCACTTTGTAGCAAAGGTCAAGTATTGCGAGATCCTGGAGGTGTTCAGCTTAATAAGCTAGCCCAAAATATTCGACCTGTACTGGTTCAACCCAAGCTTGATCTCAAGTTACCCAAAATCAACTCGCAACCAGTATTGCCTGGAACAACTACTAAACCATTCAATTTTAATAGCATTAGTAATGTCAACACTACAATCAATTTGCAATTGCAAGACTTAAACCAAAGTGGCATTAATTTAATTCCACCCAAGAACACAATCGACTTAGTTGCAAATAAACCTACAGTCATTCCCGTGCATTTGCAGATACCGCCAGAAGCAAAAGGAGGAGTTCATAGCTTGCGCTTGGTGTTGACGGCTACAAACAAAGCGATCGCACCCATTACAATAGACTTGCCTGTAACCATTAAACCAAGGCTAGAATTGCAACCTACACAGATAAATTTTGGCTCCATAAAAGTAGGTAAAACAACTGAAATCCAAACTTTAGTAGTCAAAAGCAATATACCCGTAACAGCTAAATTACAACTGCAAGGCAATTCCAAAGACATTTCCATAGCACAACCCTCAGCAGCTATATCCTTGCAAGTTGGGGAAACTAAAATTCCTGTGCAGTTAGGGGTTGCTGATAGCAGTTCTGAAGGTAAACGCACCTTCACCTTGGTACTTATCCCAGATAATGCGATCGCAAATCCGATCAGCGCAGAAGTTCACCTAGCTATTTTGATGCCACTGGGACGAAAAATCATTACTTGGTTGCTCTTAGTGCTGCTAGTGTTGTTAATTGCTTTGATGACAATTTGTTTGATTCAACGTAAAACCCCTTTGGAATTACTCCAAGATATCCGCACCCGCAAAAAATTAGAAGGAGCATTGGTAGTCTTAGAGCCACTACCAAAATTATTGGAAGACGAAGAGATTAGTCTAACTCAACTACACAAGAGTAAAATTTTGTTGAGTAATTTGATATCAGCAATCGATGCGACTAATTTTGATGCTGAGTTAGTCACAGTTTGGCGAGCAGGCAAAAAAAATATAGATTTACGTTGTTTGAAAGGTGTAATTTTTGTCAATACTAAAAAAATAAATACAGAAGAACTTTACGATGAGGACATCATCGAGATTAATAACGTTAAGCTCCAATTTAACTGGATTGAGCGCCAAAGACCCTCTGAGCCAAGCAGTGGGCAAACAAACTTTTGAAAGATGTCACAGGAGAGTTAATGTCTAGTTCCACAGATGTGCGTCCTACGGTTGTTTTTCGTCCCACAGTAGTTATTGGGTTAGGAGGAACGGGTTATGAAGTTGTAGTCAAGCTTAAAAAGCGATTCATAGACGTTTACGGCTCAGTACCAGAAATTATTCGTTTTCTTTCGATTGATACCACAGAAAATATCCAAGAACGAGAAAAATCACCTGACGGCAGCAGGGTTGTTTTAGAGCCGAATGAGCTTTATGCAATCTCAGTCGCCAACCCAACATCCTTAGTAGGGGGACGTAATGAGCACATCGATGAATGGTGGCCTAAAGAAATTCCAACATCCAGTTTAATCAGTGGTGCAGGACAGATTCGGGCGCGGGGACGGTTAGCATTATTTGCCAAAGTAGCAGATATTAACAGTTTAATTGCTCAAGCAATTAATGCTGTACGCGAAATTCGCACTAGTAAACAAACATTTTCAGATAACTTTCAAGTTTCTAGTCGTGATGGTGTGGAAATTTTTATTATTGGCAGTTTAGCTGGTGGGACGGGTAGCGGTACTTTCTTAGATGTGGCATTTTTAGCACGGCAATATCTCAATAGCTTCTCCAATATTACGGGGGTATTTGTTTTACCTAGAGTCTTTGCCAATCTTCCTCAAACTCATCTGGTGAAATCGAATGCCTATGGCGCTCTCAAAGAGATTGAATACTTTTGGGGATTATCACCATCAAATGCAATGGAGATTGATTATGGTATTTCTAAATTTAGAGCCGATCGCCCTCCTTTCGATGCGGTATTTTTGATTGATGGCATTAACAAAAAAGGAACTGTAGTGAACCGTCCTGACGATTTGCAAAATTTAGTTGCAGATGGTTTGTATATCCAGATTGGTTCTCAAATAGGTTTAGACGCTGCTAACGTTGCTGATAACATTCGCGCTTATCTAGCAACAGGTGAGAAAGTCCGAGGAAGGAATGTAAATTATTGTAGTTTTGGCTTTGCCACCTTGACTCTGCCAGTACAGCAATATGAGCGGATGAAACTAGAAGACGCTCAAAACTTGCTCAAGAATGAGTTGATGGCGTCTAATCTAACACTTGATATAGAAAGTGATATCGAGCGGTTTCTACAGGATTGCAATTTAGCAGAATCTACTACTGTACTTAATACACTCATTGAAAGCAATCATGGTGGACAAATCAAACCCGAATTCAGAATTGGCGAAATGCGTTTTGATCGCACTGCTTTGCCAACCATAAAAGAGCTCTACAAGCGGCAATTGGATCAATTTGAGCAACGAACGGCGAAAGAATTAGCAGCAAATTTTTCTCGCTTAGAACAGACAATAAATACTGCCATTTCTGCTTCGTGGGAACGGGGTATAAATCGCCCCAATGGTTTAGCTTATATCCTACGATTTTTAACTAAAATTTTCCAAAAATTGGATGAATTACAGCAGAGTGTGCAACGTAAGTCACAAGAGGCGCAATCAAGTTTTAATACTTTAAAATTAGAACCACAAGAAGAAAAAATTAAAGAAGCCACAGAAGCTTTCTTTTCCAATAAAAACAATATTCAAGCTGCTTGTCAGAGATACAAAGAACGAGCCGATCAAAAGTGGAAAATTTATTTACATTGGAAGCGATGTGATAAGGCATCTGAACTCTACGGTGTGCTGCGAAATAGGGTAGAAGAAATTCAACAAAAGTGTCAGCATCTTCACAGCAACCTAGATAAGGTTTATCGAGACATAGAACAGAGTTATACCGAGGTAAACCGTCAAGAAACAAGTGACAATCCTTTTATTCACACCATTCAACGCGTTAATCTGCAATCGAAACGCCCAAAGGTTACAGGTGAAGACTTCATCCGTTGGTATCGCGAACATTCTCAAACTTTAACTAATTGGGCTGAGAAAAAAGCTGAAAATGTGAAGAATGAAATTCTGGCATTTATAAATGAAATTTACCTTCCACTCACCAATATGACTGTTGAGCAGGTATTAGCAGACAGTAACCCAGAAGATGCCGGCAAAGATTTAGAACAGCTTGGCAAACTAGCAGTTCCTCTGTGGCAGTACCAAGAAACAGAAATTCCGATGAAGCAACAACATATGATTACGGAATTTTACTACTACGGAGTAGAGAGTAACAAAACAGTTTTTAGTAGTCCACCTCTTTCTAGCCGAGTGTCGAAAGGAAAAAATAGTCCGTCTTTTGTGCCTACGGGTGAACCCCACAAGATGACTCTATTTCGAGTTGAAATTGGTGTACCTTTATTTGCCTTCAACGGCATGAAGGATATGGAACTAGCTTATCTAGATCCAGATAAAGTCTTTAAGCACTTAGACCGCAATTGGACAAACTTACCTAATATAATTCCACCAGAAGATGATGGCGGGGCGTTGCGTTGGTTTGCTTTAGCTCTGGCACCCGAACCATATAAACTAATTATTAATCAAAGGCGGCAATATTCTGTTTATACAAGCCAAGCGAAAAAATTAGAAGGACAAGTTTTGCCTTTAGGAAGCGATCGCAAGTCAGCATTTAGAGCATTTAAAAGTAACTTGTCTTTAGTCAAAGAAATAGCTGATAAAGTCGAGCATATTACCCATGAAGATCAGAACAAAGCCAAATCTTCTCTAGAGAGTTACATCCAGCATCTTGATCAAGTTTTAAAAGAGGGCAAGGTTGATGCCCAAATTAAAGAACAGGTTGAAATGGAAATCCAGGAAATTGAAGCATACCTGGAAGATTTGGATGTAATTATCTAATCCAGTCATCTGCACCTAAGAATATCCTATGCCCAAACCAACTATCCTAATAGCACTCGATCCTCATAGTGCTGCTTTTTGTGCAGCCATTCAACACCAACTTCAAGAATTAAACACTGCCCAAAGCCGCTTAATTCAGATTTATGCCCTCACTTGGAATGGTGAAGCTTTTAACTTTAGTGATGAGTTAAATCGGGTTGCTGACACGAGTTTTGATTTGGCTCAAACTCACAGCAAACAAACTCATATTCTTGAAATCCGCACTCAGTTCTCACAAGCCACGGGTAAATTGCAAACTCAGCTAATTGATTTACTAAAAGGAGCTAATCAATCACAAGAAGCAATATCTACTAAACGCCAAGGAGTAGACATTAGCAGCAGCCATAGAGTATATCTCATGTTCTCAGCTAGCAATCATTTTGCTAGGGGAGTAGTTTTTGAGTTAGTGCGCTTGATGCGTTGGTTATTTACTAAGTACTTTACAGATATTCCTCACTGCTTGGAGGCGTTATTACTATTACCAGGTTTATTTACCCAAGCCACAACTACTGACTACGGTGCAGCCTACGCGCTCTTAAAGGAGCTAGATTACAAAATGACTAGTGGAGTTGTGGTTGCAGGTAGTCAAAAAGTATCCCCTTTTGATAACTGCTGGCTGATTGATGAACGAATTGGGGAACTAAAAGCTAATTTACCTAGCTATGCCGATGCTTTTGCAGGCTTTCTCACTGTAGAACCACAGACAAGCGGATTATTGATTGGCACACACAAAGTGCGGGGAAAAGTTCCTGCTTACAGTACTTTTGGCTATGGAGAACTGTTTTTTTCAGGAGAAATAATTATTAAGCGTTTGAGTGCTGCCTTAGCTGCCGAAATTCTCATAGAGCAGTTTTTACCACAAGTAAAATTCACTTTAGAGGCAAATCGCAAATGGTTGTTAGATGCTAAAGAATTTCTACTCAGTGATGAGTTTAGCAGTGCTTTTCTACAATTAGAACGAGATAATGGCAAACCAGTTTGGCAAGATTTTAATCCACGCCTTGATATCCGTGCTGGCAAGGTTCAGGAATATGGAATTGAATTGCAGCGTGCTTATCTGCAATTTGAAAATAAAGAATTACTAGCGTATAAACGCACACTAGAAATTTGTTGCAAACAAGTACAGGCAGGATTAACTACCTTTTTAGATCGCAGCATAAATCGCTATGTTGATGCTACACCTCAAGGCTTACATGAAGGAGTTAGATTATTAAATATATTGACTGATGTATATTTGGAACTCAAAACTGATTCGATTAACGATAAACCTCAGAATCTGATTACAGAATTACGGGCGGCTGAAGCGTTCCTTGACTCAAGATTACAAGTCACGATTGAGCGAGAAGCGACGCAAAATCTACTTAAGCAAGTTTTATCCTTAAAATTACGACGACAACAATTACAAGATAGTTCAGATGAAAGAAAATCCGAGCAACAACTACAAGAGCTACAAACAATTCAAGAACAGCTAGAAACGGCAATTGCTGAATATCGACAAGCGTTAAATACAGAAATCGAACAAGCTCGACAAATTAGATTTATGGCGATCGCTCGTGCTCGCGAACAAGTGGAGACGGCGATCATTGTAGCTCAAAAAAACTTAACTGCGATTGAAAATCAACTGGAAACAGCCACAGACAATCTCAATGAACTGCTAGCACAAGAAAGCCGTTTTCGCTCTCAGTATCTAGTTATTTATCCAACGCTGATGGTTGTTGCCTTACTTGGTTTGTTGATTCTGACTGGAATTTTCAGTCAATCGACTCTGTGGCTATTATTGCAACAGGTGTGGGGTAACTTAACTCATCATGTGCTGGGAACTGCGGTAATAGTTTTGACATATTTAGGTATTGTTTGGCTGAAGTACAATACTAATATTCGCGATCGCATCTTAAAGGTTCAAAAACAAATTAAACGATTGGAAAGCAGTTTGAAAGCAACAGCAGTAGAATTGCGACGCAGTTATAACGAGCAATTAAAGTTAGAGTACGATGTATACGTCCACAATCTCCGCATTGAGGCGTTAAATCATCTTATTAAAACAGCTAAACAAAGAGTTGATACTTTACGTCAAACTCTATCCAACTTTTCTGAAATACACAATAAATTAATTGCTCAACGGGAGCAAGCTACAACAAAATTCTCAGAAATTCGGCTTACAGTTCTGACTGATGCGGATATTGATGCTTATTATCAAAATGTCCTTGCAAAATTAGCAATTGATAGATTTACTCAAGAACAAGTTAGCCGTTCTCAGTCATGGCAAATTCCTTCTGAAGCATTTGAGAATCAGCTAATTAGCTTTACTTACCAACAATTTGAGCATTTGAGTAATTTCTCGATTGGAGAAGCACTCAAGCAACCAAATATAATTGCGCCCAACACTGCTACCCTGCGTATGAATCAGCTTCATGATAGTGCTAATCTGTTGCTGCGACTTCAAGATATTGATGTGAATTTAAACCCGACTTCTCAACGAGAGCTTACCTTGTGGGTGTCAGCAAAAGATAAAGAACAAATTTTTGCGTATTACAGTCGCATTAGCCGCACTTTGACAGTACTAGTAGGGGAAGACGAGCAACGTTTGTGTATTTTAACTCGTTCATTAGGTTTTCCAGCTTATTTTCTCAGTCAGATTGAATTTTATCGAGACTGCTATGAGCGCACTCAGAGCGAACAAATAAAGCAAGATGAAAATATTCCTGATTTAATACCAGAGGAAATTGGCTCAAGTAAAGAAGTGAGGCTAGCTTATCAAACCTTACTATTAGCTTATTCCCTTGGATTATTATCTCAAAATGCTCAAGGAGATTATCAGTTTAATAGTCAATCACTTGGTAGAGAAAGAGAACAAATTTCCTTGGCTTTAGCAACGGAATTCAGTTTTCAAGAATTCTACGGAGAATTACAAGAACGTATAGAAGCACATGAGCATGATTTAATTTACTCTAAATTGCAAGAGATAGGAGCATCTGCAAAAGATTTATCTCCTTATGAACGTAAGCTGTTAGATAATCTACTTTCAAAGTACAATCCTCTGAATTAATATTTTTCATATTGGTAATTTATAGAAAAGTAAGTCAGCATAAATAAACTTAAAATATAAAACCTAACTTATTTAAGAAGCTGAGATTATTAATAAGTATCTAAACAAAATTAATTACACATTTTTTTGCTGTTCCCTGTTAAGAGTTCCCTATTCCCTTGCCTCTACCCATAACTTTAATTTTGCCTAACCACTTAATAGAGCAAGTTTCACATTTAATTTTATTAATACTTAATATGAAACATGTTACCATCTTGAAAAATCTCACTAGATTTCATAGCTAACGTTTAATATTTGAGTTTCAAATATTTGACATATTTGCCACCCTTTTGGCTAACCACTCATACCAATTCTCTAATCCGGTTCCGGTGAGTGCAGAAACTTGAAAAATTTGAATATGAGGATTTACCTGTTGAGCATATTCTATACACTTTTGTACATCAAACTGTACGTAAGGTAACAAATCAATTTTAGTGAGAATCATAATCTCACTAGCACGGAACATATGAGGATATTTTATTGGCTTATCTTCTCCTTCTGTCACAGAGAGAATTACTACTTTCAGATTTTCTCCTAAATCAAATAACGCCGGACAAACAAGATTGCCGACATTCTCAATCATCACTACAGAATCTAAGGGCGGATTCAGTTGTTGCAATCCCCTTTCTATCATTGCGGCATCAAGATGACAACCTGTTCCTGTATTGATTTGTACAACCTTACAACCTGTTTCTTGAATTTTTTTAGCATCATTAATTGTTTCTTGATCGCCTTCAATGACGCTGATTGTTAAATTATTTTTTAAATCATGAATCGTGTGGGTTAGGAGAGTAGTTTTACCGGCACCTGGAGAACTCATGAGATTAAGAGCAAGAATATTTCGACCTTTAAACCATCCACGATTTTGAGCTGCTATTAAATTATTTTTTGCTAAAATATCTTGTTCTAAGGAGATAGTTTTACCATGAATTTTGGCATGAATTTGTGATGCTTCATGATTATCTTCGTGACTGTGGGAATGGGTAATCACAGTACCATCTGGTAAAGTGTGGGTGTGAGAGTGATGACTATTCCCGTTGACATGAATTGTTACTGATTCACCTGTTTCCAAATTAGCGATTTTGGCGTTACTATCATCAGAACAACCACAGGTTACACACATATTTCCTCTATTTCTATTTCCTTAATTTTTAGTTCTTCACCAGCTATTAAATCTATTTGTATGCTGCCACACTGACACTTTCCAAAAGGCTGTTCTAGAGGAATGTTTGCCCCACAATCGCGACATTTTCCCATGCCTGGAGTTTCTAAAATTTCTAGTTTTGCTCCTTCTAAAACTGTACCCTGAGAACAGACATCAAAACAAAATTGTATGGCATCAGGCATGATAGTTGATAGCTTGCCTATTTCTAATAATACTCGTTGCACTTTTGAACCTTGAGCGTGTTCGGCTACAATTGCGATAATGTTTTGGGTGATTCCTAGTTCGTGCATATTTAATTAACCACAGAGACACAGGGAGCACGGAGGAGAATAAGTGAGAGTTTCAAGATAAAAACTAACAAATTCGTGGTAGCTGATCGCCGACAAGCATATCTACAATTCGTTCTGCACCAAAAATAGTTTTTAACAAAACAATACCTGGGGGTGAGGAAATAACTTCGCCAATAATGCAAGAATTTTTCCCGGCTGGATGAGATTGCATTGCTGATAAAACTTTGTCAGCGTTTTCGCGCCCTACTACGACTACTAATTTACCTTCATTGGCTAGATATAAAGGATCTAAACCTAATATTTCGCAGACGCCTTTGACTTCTTCTCGAATTGGTATAAATTGCTCGTTGATGCGAATTGCTACATTAGAACTGAGGGCAAATTCATTTAAAACAGTAGCTAAACCGCCACGTGTAGCATCGCGCATGGCATGAATTTCTGGACAAATATCGAGAATTGTTTCTACCAAATCATTTAATGGCTGACAGTCACTTTCGATATCTGTTTCTAATGCTAATTCTCCACGAGCAATTAAAATTGCTGTGCCATGATTGCCCAATTCACCATTAATAATTACTACATCTGTTGGTTGAATATTATGAGCAGAAATAAAAATACTCGGACGAATTACGCCAATACCTGTTGTATTAATAAATAATTTATCGGCTGCACCGCGATGTACTACTTTGGTGTCGCCAGTGACAATTTGGATGCCAGCTTTTTTAGCGCCAGCTTGCATACTATTGACAACACGCCGTAAGGTTTCTATTGGTAATCCTTCTTCTAAAATAACGCTACAGGTGAGATATAAAGGTTTGGCTCCACTCACCGCTAAATCATTAATAGTGCCATTTACTGCTAATTCTCCTATATCACCGCCAGGAAAAAACAACGGATCGACGACATAAGAATCAGTAGTAAAAGCAAGGCGATCGCCTTGTTGCATGAGACTCGCTAAATTGAAGGTTGCTTGGTCTTCTAATTGTGAGAGAATCGGATTATCAAAACTACTGACAAAAATATCATCAATTAAATCGCGCATAGCTTTACCACCACTACCATGCGCGAGAGTGATATTGGTATCGTGTACTTTGCTGCGACGACGGCGAACTTGTTCAATTTTTTGGAAAAGTGAATTTGCTGAGGAATTAGCAGAGGAAATATTCATATTTAATCAATCATTATCAACTTTATACACCTTTCTAAACGTGTCTCCCAGCATATTTATCTTTGGCAATTTGAACAGTGACAAATAACATAATAGCTTCCCTTTCTTTGTGTCCTTTGTGGTTCATTTAAATATATTCAGCAGTAGGGTGTGTTACGGCTATGCAAGGATTTGAGAGTTTAAGAGAGTGAAAATTAGCCGTAACGCACCTCCAAATCCTATACCTTTACCCTCTCTTTTCCAGTCTCTCTCTCCTTCACCACCTGAGAAAAGCGCCCATATTTGTAGTAAGCTGCACAAGCACCCTCTGAGGAAACCATACAAGTTCCTATTGGAGTTTCTGGAGTGCAAGCTGTACCAAAAACTTTGCATTGCCAAGGCTTCAATACTCCTTTAAGAATCTCTCCACACTGACAAGCTTTATGATCGGCAACTTTGATATTGGGAATGGTAAATTTATTTTCGGCATCAAATTGAGCATATTCAGAACGAATTTTGAATCCTGAATCAGGTATGTCACCCAAGCCGCGCCAATCAAATGTTTCTCGCACTTCAAAAACTTTATTCATGGCAGCGATCGCTACTTTATTCCCTGCTTTCTCTACCAGTCGATTGTATTGATTCTCAACTTCGCAGCGACAATCTACTAGTTGCTGCAATAGCATCCAAATTGATTGGAGAATGTCTAAAGGTTCAAAGCCTGAAATTACAATCGGTTTGTGATACTGCCGGGAAATAAATTGATATGGATCGGTGCCAATTACCATACTGACATGACCGGGGCCGATAAATCCATCCAGTTGCAAGTCAGGATTATCTAGTAGTGCCTGCAAAGCGGGAATCACAAGGACGTGATTGCAAAACATACTAAAGTTAGTGATATTTTCTGCGGCTGCTTGCAAGATGGTGAAAGCGGTACTGGGGGCTGTGGTTTCAAAGCCTAAAGCAAAAAATACTACTTCTTTATCAGGGTTATCCTTGGCAATTTTCAAACTATCTAAGGGAGAATAAACCATGCGGATATCTGCGCCTTGGGCTTTTGCTTGCAGCAGGCTTGTTTTGGAACCCGGCACTCGCATTGCATCGCCAAAGGTGGCAAAGATGACGTTGGGATTTTGAGAGATAGCGATCGCATCATCTAGTCTACCTTTTGGCATGACGCACACTGGGCAACCAGGCCCGTGAATTAATTCAATTGCTTTGGGTAAAATTTCTTCAATGCCATACTTAAAAATAGAATGGGTATGACCGCCACAAACTTCCATGATTTTAATAGGTTTTTCTAGTCTGTGGCAGAGTTTTTCTATTTGCCAGAGTAATGCCTCTGCTTTATGAGGATCGCGAAATTCATCAACGTATTTCATATAAATTTTAGTAGTTAGTAGATAGTAGATAGTAGGGGCGGGTTTTGTTGATTATCTTTCGGTTACAACCGACAATTTATTTTCTAAACCCGCCCGTACAGTAGTTAGTAGGTAGTAGTATCTACTAACCAGTAGACATAACTTCTGCAATTTCTTGTAGTAAGTTTAATGTTTCTGCTGCTTCTTTTTCGTTAATACGGTTCATGGCAAATCCGACATGAACTAGTACCCAATCTCCAACACATTTTTCTGGAGGGTGTTGTTCATCAATGATACAAGTAATATTAACTTGACGTTTTACACCGCCGATATCAACAATAGCTAATTTGTTATTTGCGTCGGTTATTTCTATAATTTGACCAGGAATACCTAAACACATTATTGATTTCCTTTATAAGTAAAATTAACCACAGAGGCACAGAGAGCACTGAGAAAGATTTTTAAATCCGAGATAAAATAAGAAAACTGAGTAAAGCTTAAAATATAGTGTTTTAAACGCAGAGGAACGCTAAGAAAACGCAGAGGAACGCAGAGTTTTTCAAAGATAATATTGTGCAGCTGCAATTACTGCTTGCCCAAGTGCTAATCCTCCGTCATTACAGGGAATGATACTATGTGTTAATACGTTCAAATCCAATTTTTGTAAGCGCTTTCTAACTTGCTCTAACAAAATACTATTTTGATAAACTCCTCCTGTTAAAATTACATTTTTGATTACATTCTGTTTGCAGATAATGTTAACCATTTCTACAATTGTTTGAGCTAAACCTTTATGAAATTTAGCAGCTATAACTGATGGCGAGATTTGCTGCTGTAAGTCATTTAGTAAGGCTTGCCACATAGGATGCGAGTCTATACAGTAAATATTATCTAAAATGCCGATATTAAAAGAATAATTTAGTGTTTCTTCATGATTATTTAAGAAGTTGGTATCGACTAAAGCTTCCATTTCAATTGCTGCTTGCCCTTCATAGCTACACTCTTCTCGGCAAATTCCGATAGCAGCAGCTACAGCATCAAACAGTCGTCCTACTGAGGAAGTTAAGGGAGAATTAATACTTTTTGATACAACCTGGTTGAGAATATTTAGCGGTTTATTTTCAAGAAATTTGATTATTTCTAATTCTCCATATTGATTTTTTACATCTTCCCAGCTAAAAGCTGAAGTTAATTGAGCATATGTGTTACGCCAAGGCTGTTTGATGGCTTTTTCTCCGCCAATCATTGGCACTGGCTTAAATTTTGCTAGTCTTTGAAAATGGCGATAATCTGCTAATAAAAATTCTCCGCCCCAGAGTGTATTATCTTCGCCATAACCCAAGCCATCTAAAGCAATACCTAATACGGGTTGTGAATCCAGAGGAATACCGTTTTCTGCCATGCAAGCGGCAATATGGGCGTGATGGTGTTGGATGGAATAAAGTTGAATTAGATTGGCAACTGCTAGTTCTTTAGCGAGTTTGGTTGACAAATATTCGGGATGTTTGTCGATGGCGATCGCTTCTGGTTTATGCTCGAATAAATTTAAATACAAGTTCAATGTATCCTGATAGGCGGCAAAAGCAGCAGCATTTTCTAAGTCTCCCAAATGTTGAGATAGAATTGCTTGTCCATTTCGTAACAAGCAAAAGGTATTTTTTAACTCACCACCCATTGCTAAAATATGCGGAAAATTATTAAATCCAGGTGGTAAATTAATCGGTGCTGGTGCGTATCCTCTAGCACGGCGAATCATTTGTACTTTATCACCAATTACTCGTACCACGGAATCATCTACTCGATTAACAATCTCTCGATTATGTAAGAGAAAATAATCAGCAATACTGCCTAATTTTTTTCGTGCTTCTTCGTTGTCAATACATTGCGGTTCATCAGAAAGATTGCCACTTGTTAAGACAATCGGGCGATTCATCCGCTTCAGGATTAAGTGGTGCAAAGGTGTATAAGGTAGCATGAAGCCCAGAGTATTTTGCCCTGGTGCTACAGATGGGGCGATAGGAAGAGGGGAAGATAAAGCCTTTTGTTTCAGTAATACAATCGGCGCGGCAGAACTTTCTAATAATTCTCTTTCTTTATCGCTAATAGTGCAGTATTTTTCAATTATCTCAATATCCCGCACCATTAAAGCAAAAGGTTTATGATATCGTTGCTTGCGCTGGCGGAGTTTTTGCACAGCAGTTTCATTCGTGGCATCACAAGCAAGATGAATTCCACCGATACCTTTAATGGCAACTATTTCGCCTCTTTGTAACAAAGTACAGACAGCATCGACATCATCGAGCATAGAAAACATCGAAGCTGTAATTGGTTTGCGATCGCTACGTTCTAAAGTTGCTTTGGGGCCGCAGACGTGGCAAGCTACTGGTTGAGCATGAAAGCGGCGATTTTCCACATCATCATATTCTCTAGTACATTCCGAACACAGGTTGAAACTAGCCATGCTCGTATTGCAGCGATCGTAAGGAATGGCACGAATAATACTTAAACGGGGGCCGCAATGCGTACAATTGGTGAAGGGATAACGATAAAAGCGACTGTAGGGATTAAAAATTTCTTTTTTACATTGCACGCAAGTGGCAGCATCGGGACTAATTTCTGTTTTTACTACACTACTAAAACTGTGAGAAATCACAAAATCATCAAAGGAAACTTCCCCTTCATAACGCTTGCGCTTAATTTCATTAATTCTTGCTAATGGTGGGCATTCTTGCTGCAATTTGCGAATAAATTCTTCTATAGATGCATCAGTTCCAGATACACGAATTACGACGCCTTCACCGTCATTACAAACATCGCCATGCAAACCGCAGGCTTTTGCCAGACGATAAACAGTAGGGCGAAATCCTACACCTTGAACAGTACCTCGCACTCGAATTTCTTCAACAGTCATTTTGCAGAATCTCACCCTCAAAACATTTAAATATCTTGATTAAAAATTACTAATTTCTTATATGCGTTCTTTCTTTGTGTACTTCGTGTACTTTGTGGTTTGTTTCATGAAAACTTTCTTATTTAAGAAAATAAATATTTATCTTAATTCCCAAAGTAAAACTCGATTATTTCCCGAATCAGCAATTACCGCCGTCTTGCCACAAATTTTGATTCCATAACACCAACTTAGACTATCTCGCCTTGGCTGCCCAAAATCACGATTTTCACTCTTACTTAGAAAATTATTTTGTCCGGCGATCGCATCCGCAGCAGTTTCTTGTAAAGATAAAATAGACTCAGGCTTTTTCCAACCTAATATTCGAGAATTAGCAGTATCTGCTACCAACAACCAATCGCCAGCAGCATCCACACCATAAGGCATACTCAAACTGCTAGAACTTGGGAAATAAACTCCTTGATTAATTTCAACAACATCAAAACTTTTTTGTCCTAATACTACAGTACAAGGTGTATTGTTTTCTGTTGGTATTCCATCCCAAATCATCACACGGTTATTTCCCGCATCAGTCACAACCAGATTGTCTCTCCAAAAGGTAATATCGTGACACCAACGCATACTCGATGCGGAAGGAGTACCGCCGCCATTTTCATTGCGTGATGTCATATTTGGTTGCCCTAAAACTAGATCTGCTGGTTGACTATTTTCTTCTGGTAATTGATGCCAAACTAACACGCGCCGATTACCTGTATCAGCTACAAATAACCGCCCATTATGATAGAAAACTCCATAACACCAGTTTAGAGTATTTGCTTGTGCTTCTTGCTTACCCCGATTTGGTTCGTTCTCACTAAAATTAGCTTGTCCTAATACTAAATCTGCTGGAACATTGCTATCTTCTGGTACTTTTTTCCAAATTAAAACGCGGTGATTCCATGCATCTGCTACTGCCATTCCTTCTCCACAGTAACAAATGCCAGTCGGCACACTAAAAGTATTACTTTCTGGTGTACCTTTAGCATTTTGTCCTTCACTATGAAAATCTGGTTGCCCAATTATCCAATCAGCAGGTTGGCTATCTTGAGTAGGTATATTCCGCCATCCTAATAAGCGATGATGTCCCGTATCCGAAACCCATAAAGGCCCTTTTTCTGATTTTAAACAAGCTGCACGAGGGCCAAACATTTCAATATTACTAGGTGCAAGAGGAGTTGCCAATTCCCCTGGTGCCATCATCCTTCCTAAAATTATCTCTGCACCTTCTGATGAAAGAGGAAAATTTTGAGGAATGTCTGTTGCTTGAGTTTGGAAATTCGATTGGGACGTAATTTTGATACGGGTGTTCATTCTTTAAGAGAAGTTAACCTTTTAGCCTTTATTTAACGGCAACTACATTAATAATTTCTGGACAATAGATTTTAATTGTCTGTTCAATTCCTTGAGATAAAGTTAATGTTGAAGCAGGGCAATTACCACAAGCACCAATTAGCTTAACTTCTACTGTATCTGGTTCTTTAATAGCTACTAATTCCACATCACCATTATGACTTTTCAAACTTGGGCGGACTTCATCTAAGGCTTGTTGAATGCGTTTTGCTAAAGGTGGTGTTGGTGGTTTGACTAATTCATGATAAAGCAATACGCCGTAGACTACCTCATCCTTAACGGCATTACGCAGTGCTGGCATGGATTCTTGTTTTATACTCTTGATTAAGCGGGTTAAAGCTTCTTTATGTAATTCTTCTATTGCCCTTTTCAACCCTATAGCTACGCCTCTTTTGCTTTCATCCCACTCAGATATAATTGCCTCAAATCGACTAATTTCTTGTACCAATTCCTCAAGAGTAACCATTATATTTTTGTTATTGTTTATAATTGCCCTCAGACTGGAAGTCTGGGGCTATAAAAATAAATCCTGCCTCCGCAGGCTCAACATCAATCCACATCGGCGAACTTGGTTTGTGTAGCTGCGAATTTTATTAGCCGTATGTTTCTAATCCCTATGACAATTAGTAATTAATAAATTACTTCATTTTGAAATCTTTGAGTAGAAACGGCATAATAGTACCCGTTGTTAAGCTAGATGCCGCCACTGTTAGCCAAAGCGGAAATTTCAAGAATAAAAGTAAAAATAGTAGTAATGAACTTATACTAGTACCAATTCCAACTTGCCGCCAAAAATATTGTGGCTCACGTATTAGTTTGCCTTTAAGAAATAATTTGGCAGAAAACCAGCCTATTTCTAACATGAAACCTCCTAAAATTTAGGACAAAAATTTAGTAAAATTAATCCTAATACTATCGCGGGAATCACACCAGCAGGGCCAAATAATCCACCTATCATCGCAGCAAACTGATTACCTAATTCTTCACCCGCTAATAAAATTCCACCAATCGCACCACCAACTAAAGATAATACAGTTGCTATTACTAAGTAAATCAAACCTGTAACTAAATTAATGTCATTACCTGCTAAACTTGTAAATATCTCAGTCATTTTTTATTCTCCTCATATTTTTCATTGATAATTACAATAATCTATTAGCCATTAACCATTAACCATTAGCTATTAACTTTTAACTCTTGCAATGTTTGGGCTACAACTTCAGCTTGTTCTATTTGTCCGTACTGTGTAAAAATTTCCCAAGCTTGTTGAAAATATCCACGCGCTTGCAAGAGATTTTGAGGATTGCCGATTTCTGGCTTCTCCAAATCATCGGGTAAATTGAATAAGGCGTTGGCTTTGTTAGAAATGGTGTTGGCGTATTCTAAAGGTGTGTCTCTGGAGTTACGTACTTTTAATGCTTCGTTGTAAGCTGCGATCGCCCGAACTAAATTATCTACAGGATGGGCAGATGGTAAGTATTGCAATGCGTTACCTAAATTGTTCTGCAACATTGCATATTCTCTAGGGTGTTCGATCAGGTTTATTCGCTTGAGTGCTACCTCAAAAGACTGTACAGCCAAGCCTTCAAATAAATATTGCTGCTGCGAACCACCAGACATGGAAAGGTAGGCGATCGCTATATTGTTGTGTAAGATTGCATATTCCTGTGGATATTTATCCCAAGTAAATACCCGCAAGGCTTCTTGATACGCCTGGATGCTGTCTGCTACCTTTGCCAAATTAAACGGTACTAAAGACTGCAATATCAAGCCATAGTTCATTTGGGCTTCGGCAACTTCTTCAGGAGATGCCAACTTTTGCAATATCGGCAAAGCTTCTGTGTAAATTACTTTCGCTTGCAGCAGCAATTCTTCTGTACCATCTGGGATTGCCCGCAGCGCCCCTCCTATCCCTACTTTCGCCCGCGCCTTCAAAAGAGGGTAATCTTCACCAGATAATTCTTCTGCCTGTTCGTATAGCGCGATCGCATTCCACAAATCTTGAGCTGTTTTCGGCTTTTTCACAAAGCCATGTGCCATCTCAATCAACATTTCAATTTTGTCTTTTGTTGATGCTGATTCAGAGGCAATAGCAGCGATCGCTGCTTTCACTGCGGCATCAGTAATAGTTGGTATCATGTCAGATGTAGAGTTGCAAGTAGGAAGGCAGCTTTTAACTTTATGCTAACTAGTAATCAACCAAAATCTTTAACCAGATTACCTGCAAATCATGTTTAAACTTATACAAATTGTGGCTTTTTTAGCCGCTCATCAGTCAGATAGGCTCTTAGTAAATCTCTAAATTGTTACTAAAAGTTTTCGTCAGTTTTATTGAATTCACCTTAGCTTTTCTACTTTTAATATAAAACAAAATACAACCAAAAATCTAGTTACTAGACGTTACATTTTTAAATAATATCATCAAACCTCGAATTCTCAAAGCATTCAAGGATCTGTTTTTGTGGCTCTATATTTTTAATTTACATCTAAATATTAGGTAATCATAACTGCTTAATTAAATACTCATCATATTTAAAATTTAAACAAGTATTGACTTGTGAGAGTATATTTTTCATATTTGATTTTAGGTAATCTAACTTGTATATAAATTTTTAGTGACTTCTTCAAAAGGATTTGAGCTTTTGCTAATGTAATAAATACGTAATAACAAGATAGTTATTTGTACTTTGGAGAATGTATTTACTATAACGTTTCAACCAGAAAATTATGTTTTTTTAGTTTTCATAAATACGTTAATTTTTATTTAAATGTCTACAATAGAAACGAAAAGCCATTGATAGTAAAGGGGACTGGGGATCGTGAAGAATAGGACGCGGGGACACGGAGACACGGAGACATGGAGACATGGAGTTGAGGGAGTTGAGGGAGGTGAGGAAGTGATAAGAGTAAATTCTTCCCCATCTCCCTCATCTCTTCTTCTCCCACTCCCACTCTCCCCCTCCTCTTCCTACTCCCTAGTACCAAATACCAAGCACTCACTACACTGTTAAACTTCCTAATTTTTGTATTCTAAACAACACAAATGCGCAGCCAATGACTAACGTAATCTGGCTACAAGGTGGTGCTTGTTCAGGCAACACCATGTCATTTTTAAATGCTGAAGAACCAACTGTTTGCGATTTAATTGCCGATTTCGGTATTAAGGTACTGTGGCATCCTTCCTTGGGACTGGAGCTAGGGGACAGTTTGCAAGCAATGCTGTGGGATTGTGTTCTCGGCAAAATACCCCTAGATATTTTGGTATTCGAGGGTACAGTAGTTAATGCTCCCAACGGTACGGGAGAATGGAATCGCTTTGCACACCGTCCGATGAAAGACTGGGTAAGCGACTTAGCAAAAGTAGCTAAGTTTGTAGTAGCTGTGGGTGACTGTGCTACTTGGGGTGGAATTCCGGCAATGGCACCCAACCCCAGTGAATCCCAAGGATTGCAATTTCTCAAACGTCAAAAGGGTGGCTTCTTAGGGGCAGATTACAAATCCAAAGCTGGACTACCCGTGATTAATATTCCCGGATGCCCTGCCCACCCAGATTGGATAACGCAGATATTAGTTGCGATCGCCACAGGTCGTTTAGATGATATCACCCTTGACGAACTCAATCGTCCCCAAACCTTCTTTAAAACCTTTACCCAAACAGGTTGTACCCGCAACATTCACTTTGCCTACAAAGCCACAACCGCCGAATTCGGTCAGCGTAAAGGTTGTCTGTTCTATGACTTGGGTTGTCGCGGCCCTATGACTCATTCTTCCTGCAACCGGATTTTGTGGAATCGCGTTTCTTCCAAAACCCGCGCGGGGATGCCTTGTTTAGGTTGCACTGAACCAGAATTTCCCTTCTACGATCTCAAACCGGGAACAGTATTTAAAACACAAACTGTGATGGGCGTTCCCAAAGAAATACCCCCAGGCATGAAGAAAAAAGAATATGCCTTACTCACAGTAGTCGCCAAAGATGCAGCACCAGATTGGGCAGATGAAGATATTTTTACAGTTTAGTCATTGGTCAATAGTCATTGGTCATTTACTAATGACTAATGACAAGGCGCAAAGTCTGATCGCCGGCTTCCGGCGCTCAGAACTTTGTAAGAGAGGACACGTGACAAATGACAAAGGACAAATATTATGGGTATCCAAACATTAGATATCTCGCCCGTTGGTAGAGTCGAGGGCGATTTAGATGTGCGAGTTGAAATTGAAGATGGGCAGGTAGTCAACGCTTGGACTCATGCCGAACTGTTTCGAGGATTTGAAGTTATCCTGCGCGGCAAAGATCCGCAAGCCGGATTAATTGTCACACCTCGTATCTGCGGAATTTGTGGAGGTTCTCACCTGACTTGTGCATCATGGGCATTAGATACGGCATGGGAAACAGAAGTTCCGCGCAATGCGATTTTGGCAAGAAATCTCGGTCAACTTGTTGAAACAATTCAAAGCATACCCCGCTATTTTTACGGGCTATTTGCGATTGATTTGACTCATCAAAAATACCAGCATAGCTGCTACTATAACGAAGCTGTCCGTCGCTTTGCCGCTTTCACTGGTAAGCATTATGAAATCGGTGTCACAATTTCTGCCAAACCAGTCGAAATTTATGCTCTTTTAGGCGGTCAATGGCCTCATTCTAGTTACATGGTTCCCGGTGGCGTCATGTGCGCCCCCACCCTCACAGACATCACCCGTGCTTGGTCAATCCTGGAATATTTCCGTACCAATTGGTTAGAACCAATATGGTTGGGTTGTTCATTGGAACGTTACGAACAAATCCAAACCTATGATGACTTTATGGCGTGGCTACACGAAAACCGCAATCATCGCCAGTCTGACTTGGGTTTTTATTGGCGCATGGGTTTAGATATTGGTCTAGATAAATTTGGTGGCGGCGTGGGTAAATATGTCACTTGGGGATATTTACCTCATGAAGATAGATACCAAAAGCCAACGATAGAAGGGCGAAATGCCGCCATGATTATGAAGAGTGGAGTGTATGACAGTTTCAGCGACACTCATACCTTGATGGATCATACCTTTGCCCGCGAGAATACCACTCACTCTTGGTACGACGAAGGCACAGAAGATATTCACCCCTTCGATCGCACTACTAACCCAATCCAAAAGAATGATAAAGACTTCAATCACGCTTATTCTTGGTCAACAGCAGTACGTCATATAGACTACGGACGTTTAGAAGCAGGCCCCTTAGCGCGGCAGTTGGTAGCGGGTGGTAGGCATGGCGAATCTTGGCAGCACTACGACGGATTTATCTTAGATGTCTTCAAACGCATGGGTGGCCCCAGCGTTCATGTGCGTCAATTGGCACGAGTTCACGAAATTGTGAAATTGTATCGCCAAGCCGAACACTGTCTGCGTGAGTTCAAATTAAACGATCCCTGGTATATCAAACCAAAAGAAAAAGATGGACGTGGTTGGGGTGCAACAGAAGCAGCGCGAGGTTCTCTATGTCACTGGGTAGAACTAGAAGACGGCAAAATTAAGAACTACCAAGTCATTGCCCCTACTACTTGGAACGTGGGGCCTCGTGATGCCGAACAAAAGCGCGGCCCGATTGAAGAAGCTTTGATTGGCATACCCATTGCCGATCCAACCGATCCAATCGAAGTTGGTCATGTGGCAAGGTCATTTGATTCTTGTTTGGTGTGTACCGTTCACGCCCACGATGCCAAGACGGGTGAAGAACTGGCACGTTTCCGGACAGCATAATTTCTAGATTTCTAAAAATCTCTACATCTTCAGGTGAAAGAATGTCACAAGATAATCTAATGTCTGATTTGGAATTACACAACTATTTTTCTCGTCTTCCTGACGAAGCACTGAAAGAATTTACAGACTGGTGTATTTTTGAGCAGGCGATCGCAGCTGGATACGAATTCACTCCAGATCACAAAAAGCTAGAGGATCTGGAAGGAGCCTACTACATTGAAGAACTTGTCGATCAGTTCGTCAAAGCGACAAGAAATACAATTGAAGGCGGTTTAGCAGCTTTATTAGCAGGAACGCAAGCTGATAAAAATGCTCTCAAAGGCATACCAATCGTAGTTGATTTTATTTCTCTTTACGTCAAGTATTTAGTTCCAAAAGGCAAGAATAATACACTACCCGTAGACGAAAAATTAGCTCAAGCATCACAAGAGCAGTTAGATAAACTACGTGAGATTGCTAAAAAATATAACGTAGAAATTTGAAGATTTATCCCTTAGTCTCCAAATGCTCAGACTGGCTTTGGGAGTTTTTTGGAGATGTCTATTCCACCAACACACATACCCCGATCGCACTATTATTAGTTTCATTCATTTCGCGGATGGCAGCAGGGGCATCCGCAGTAATGGTGAATACAACCGTGCCTTCACCACTCGGTAGAGGAATCGGTGCGAGGTCAGCTTGTGAACCAGGCGCAAGCGTAGGCGTGATTCTACTAAAAGACGCACCTGCATCAATTGCAACCCTTGTAATCGATAAAGGCGCAGAAGCCTCTCCCTGATTCCTAATCGTTACAATTAGGCGTCCTTGGTTATCGAGCCGACACCATGTCCGTTCTCTTTGAATTGGCAGTAAGTCAGGCAAGTTGTGTACCTGTTTGTGCAACACCGAGTATGTCGCTGCAACTCTCGTGGGTGTGCGTTCTGTCCTGGCATCGTTCAGATCCTCGATCGTGACGAATCCCTCGATGAACGAACCGACTTCCACGCCCGCCCTCTGGAGATTACGAATGATAAACGGGCAGTCCATGAAGAAAGAGCCGAATCTCTCAATTCTCGCCCTAGCACCCACGATTCCAGGTCTGCCAAATCCTGAGGAAAACCTCCAACCAACTTCAGTAGCAAACGTACTCAGGTTAAGCACGTTGATCACAGTCCTATAAGTACCTGGTACTAGCCTGTCGGTGGGTTGTGTTTCGCCGCAGACATATTTGACTGGAAACAATGCCCGTGTTCTACCACCAGGTTCTCTGTACCGTTGAGGCATGATGTATTCGACATCAAAGCTCAGTCCCACTCCAATACCCGTATCCTGAGCCTTTGCCGGACGTATCAACACAACACTAAGCAGAAGCAAAAACAGAATTTTTTTCATATTGGACACACTCCGTATCGTTACAACATATTGGAAGTGCCATTTCTGCGAAAACGAAGCTAAATGCTCAAGTGTAGCCAAGACAAGGTTCATTACGTCTTGAATTGGCTTAATTATGGCATTTCTATTGAATCTTTTGCGGAAAAGTCAAAAAACTATGGAACTGGTCTTGCAAACGCTGAATCTATTGAAGCTATAGAATTACACGTTTGAGAGGAGTGAATGATGAGAGTTAATCACAAGCAACTGAAAAAATGGGTTTTGCATCCAGTTGCGTTAGGCTTGGTAGTAGCAGGTATGATCGCCTGTCAGTCTGAATCTCCAATAGTGAGTTCCTCGCCAGCAAGTCCCGCTTCCAATCGAGAGGTTTCTCCATCCAAACCATCTACTCCAAAACCCATTCCCCAAAACAAAGCCATCTACAAAAGCGATCGCTTTGGGTTTCAGTTTAGTTATCCTTCTAATATTTTTGTGGTAGATGATAAAGCAAAAATACCCTTTAGTAATAATGCTCCGTTAGCTGCTATTGAAATCTGGACTCAAGAACACGCCAAGAAAATTCGTTCGGGTGCGTATGAAGGGGGAACAGAATATCCGGCAAATGTCAGCGTCACAGTAGCGAATAACCCTCAAAAGTTGCCATTGCAGAAATGGGTACAACAAAGTAATCAGTTTGGCGTAACTCGTGCATTAAAAGATACAAAAATTGCCGGACAAAATGCGATCGCCTTCCAATCCAGTGGCTTATACGAGAATGAGCACGTTGTCTTCACAAGTCCCAATGGTTCTAACATTATCGTTATTACATTTGGAAAAACTGGCTACGGAAATAATGACGCTATCTACCAAAAGGCATTTGATCAAGTGGTGAATTCATTTACATTCTTGCGTGGATAGGCAACGCCAATTCAATTCAAAAAGTACTATTACTACCATTCCCACTCAAAGCGATCGCATTTACAACAGGTGAGTAAACAGCATTAGACCGTCTCGACTAACTTTGGTTTACACTGGCTCTACAAGTAGTTAAAATTTCTCCCTATATGCCTGAGATAATTGAGATACCTATTGAACTGGCTCAATTTCAGCTTCCTCAAGCTGTTCAAGAGCGCCTTCAGTTTCTGCTGGATCGTCAGGATGCAGGCGAAGAGTTAAATCAAACAGAACGGCGAGAAGCAGAAGGACTTGTTGAGTTGGCAGAATTTTTATCTCTACTTAGCTTAAGGTCGCAACGTGTGATGAAGCAGGGATAAATGTCAAAAATTCCCGCTGCCTTGCGTCAATTAGTTATTCAAAGAGCGGGCGATCGCTGTGAGTATTGTGGTTTGTCCCAAGCAAACTAAATAATCTCTTGGGCTAACTACTATGTCCAAGCAACACAAGTATTGCGATACATGATTTAACAGAAGCTTTTATCAATATATTTGCCTGCATCAAAGCGATCGCATTTACAACAGTTGTTTATCTAACAGTTAGTAATCACAATAAATTTCAAAAAACTTTTGGTTAGGCACTAGAACAATAGAAAAGCTACATTATTCAGTAAATCAACTCTTCAGGGTTAGTGTGATGGCAAGCGAGAAGGATTTTGAAACCATATCCCAAATGAGCGCGGTTGTGGTGCCTCAACTTCCGACGCCGCCACAAGATTTAATTTTTGATGATGGAGAACCTTTGGAAACAAATCGCCACCGCATTGCCATGAATATCCTGATTCGGTCATTGCAGCAAGCTTGGGCAAATCGCAATGACTTCTTTGCTGGTGGCAATATGTTTGTTTACTACAGCAGCACCCAAGTTCGTAACCGGGATTTTCGAGGGCCAGATTTTTTTGTGGTGCTGGATGTTGATGGTTCTAAATCTAGGCAAGGCTGGGTGGTTTGGGAAGAAGGCGGTCGTTACCCGGATGTAATTGTGGAATTGATGTCGCCTTCAACTGCTGAAGCTGATACGGGGACAAAAAAAGATATTTACGAACGAGTCTTCAGGACACGGGATTATTTTGTATTTGACCCTTTTGAACCGACTTCCCTACAAGGATGGCGGTTAGATGCTAACCTTCGTTATCAGTCTATAGTGCCAAATGAACGGGGATGGCTTTGGTGTCAGACCTTGGGCTTTTGGTTGGGAACTTGGGAGGGAACAATAGAACGGGAGACGGCATTGTGGTTGCGTTTTTACGATCAAGCTGGCAATTTAGTGCTTTTACCAGAAGAAGCCGAACACCAAAGAGCCGAGCGTTTAGCTGCTAGGTTAAGGGAGTTGGGAGAAGATCCCAATGCTTTATGAAGTACCATTTTCCTCTTGTCTTACCTCAACCCCAGTTGCTGTTTTAACCCTTCTGGTACGTTCACGGCTTTATCCAAACCACGCACACCCTTCCACTCAAGGTAATTACTCCAAGTCATTTTCTCCAGGTTAGCGTTGCTAAGGTCAGCACCACCGAGAATTGTTTGGCTAAGGTTGGTGTGGCTGAGATCCGCACCATAGAAAATAGCACCGCTAAGGTTACTACCGCTCAAGTTGGCACTACTGAGGTTTGCATAACTGAGATCGGTGCCAAAGAGAATTGCATCGCTGATGTCAGCATCACTAAGATTGGCTTGATTGAGAATGACGCTGCTGAGATCTGCTTCAATAAGAATAACGCCACCTAAATCTACACCGCTGAGATCTGCGCCTAAGAGAATAGCGCTTTGCAGGTTAGCACCGTGGAGTTTTGCACCATTAAGTTTGGCATAACTTAGGTCAGCAGCAATGAGAATAGCGCTTTTAAGGTTGGTACCAAAAAGGATAGTGTCGCTTAGGTTTGCGCCTTTGAGGGTAGCATGATTGAGGTTCGCACCACTGAGATCCGCACGGCACAGATCAGCATAGTTGAGATTAGCGCCGTTAAGATTCGCATCGCTGAGATTGGCACTGAAAAGGATAGCATGACTGAGATAGCTGCTACTGAGTTTGGCATCCCTGAGGTTGGCACCAGTCAGATTGGCGTGACTAAGATCGGCTCCACTAAAGTTGGCACTGTTGAGATCGGCGCTGTTGAGATCGGCACGATAAAGGTCAGCACCACTGAAGTTGGCTCCACTGAGGTTAGCACTACTAAGGTCAATACTTCTGAGGTTAGCACCGCTGAGATTCACACTGCTGAGGTTAGCATCACTAAGGTTGGCACCATTGAGGTTGGCATTACTGAAATTAGCACCAGTCAGGTTAGCATCACCAAGGTTGGCACCATTGAGGTTGGCACCACTGAAATTGACACCAGTGAGGTTGGCATCGCTAAGGTAAGCACCGCTAAAGTTACCTCCTTTTAGAAATTCGCCAACAATATTACTAAAATTGCCAATTTCAATTGCATCGCTATAATTAATTGTCCTAAGTAATTGTGATGTAAAAAAGTTGCCTGTATGTTGTTGTCCAGAGGGATAAAAAATAATTTTTTCTTTCAGGTGGTCTTGCTGTTGTCCATAGCGGTGTAACTCTAACAGCAAAATTAATACATTCAATCCTGTATTAATATCTACCTGGCGCAGCCCGATCGCAAGATTTTGTGCTTGTAACTGTAACATCTTTTGCTGTGGCAAGTTGTCTGTAGGTGCAGCATCGATAAATTCCCCTTGACACCAGCCTTGATAAAAAGTTTCTAAGCGCTGAAATAACAGCACTGGACAAAATTGCTCGCTAGCAATTAGCTTCTGCATTACTGCTTCTACAATATACGGCTTGAGCGCACAATTGCCCATCAAATCATATATCTGCTCGTGCAATTGGCGATCGCCTATCTTAAAACTCAACTCACTATCAAGTTTTGCCCATTCTTCTAAGCTTTGTTGCAACCTTTCCAGATATAGCAATTCTCCGCTATTGTTTTGAGTCTGATTAGCTTTGATTTGCGATCCCTTGACATAAGTTATCAAACGCTTCCATACTTGAGATAAC
Source organism: Chlorogloeopsis sp. ULAP02 (assembly GCF_038404745.2). Lineage (NCBI taxonomy): Bacteria > Bacillati > Cyanobacteriota > Cyanophyceae > Nostocales > Chlorogloeopsidaceae > Chlorogloeopsis > Chlorogloeopsis sp. ULAP02. The sequence continues at coordinate 84,065 of NZ_JAYKTT020000044.1, forward strand.
TGTGCCATACTTGTATCCATTAATACTATTTAATCCTTTTTGATTGAGATTTAACTGAAGGAGTTTGGATTAACTAAAGCGATCGCTATTCATAAAAAAATTAGTATTTTTAGTTACATTTTTATAATTAAAATATTGCTTGACTTTCGTTCTAGTGTTTAAACTAAAAGTATCTGCTGTAAAAGTTTTTTGATGTCTAATAACCTCAATCATTCTGGTTAAATTGTTATACTATTTTGTCAGCATTTATTCTAGTTAGATGTAAAAATAATACGTACTGTTTGCTACAGATGCCATTATTGGCAAAAGTACTAGGTAAAGAAGTGCAACAAAGCTGAAAAAAAATGTAATAAAGCTGAAGAAGTTTAGTAATAACCGATATAAACAATCTACTGTCGTATATTTGAACAGCTTGGTAGTGCTGTGATCAGCCAGTAGTGGGGTGAGGAAATTAGCATCAGTCTTTATATAAAGATTTAGAAGATAGCAGAAATTTTATATAGGAAACGACCCAGGGAAAGTTTGAATGAACAGATTAACTTTTTATGTAATTGCTTTACATGGTTTATTGCTAGGAATAACAACTGCTAACACCAAGTTACTTGCCACTGAAGTAGTGTCAAACAGTGTTGCTATAGAAGCCGGGAAAGAGGACAAGGGAATAAGGAGACAAGGGGACACGGAGAAAGAGGACGCGGGGACGCAAAGACACCCAAACACGGGGAATATTGTTGAGAGATTCTCCGCCTCTTCTGAAAGTGTGTCTTCCAAATCACTTCCTCAGTGGGCGAGATCAAAAGTGTGGGTTCTTGATCGCAACCAAAAATTACAGCAAAAACCTTTCATTTGGATAGGGAAAGATACTAAGCAAGCTGATCAGCAACCTTTTTTGCTAGTCGAGAAAAATCCAGATCAACCAGTAAAAGATAAACCAGAAAAACCAGACGAAAAACCTAACTCTACTTCCAAACCTGCCAAAAAGGACGATTTAGAGGCATTTAGTGAAGTAGTAAAAGATACTCAAAAAATAGAAGGATTATTTACCCTATACCGAAATAAGGAAAAGAATAAAATTTATTTAGAGATTAAACAAGAGCAACTGAATCAAAATTACCTTGCTACGGCAACACTTGAATCAGGTATAGGTGAAGCTGGGATCTATAGCGGAATGCCTTTGCAAGATTTTTTGTTTTACTTCCAACAGGTAAACAACAAATTGAACTTTATTGTTCGTAATGTCAATTTTCGTACTCATGAAGGAGATCCCCAAGCGCGATCGCTAGCTCGGTCATTTAGTGATTCGGTTTTGTATAGTATTGAGATTAAAAGCATTCATCCACAGCGCAAATCTATTCTCATCGATTTAAGCGAACTGCTACTTACAGATCTAGCAGGATTGTCTGCAAGTTTGGGGATCTCAGGCAGTACAGACAATTCCTATTTTGGTAATGCTAAAGCATTTCCACAAAATATTGAAGTAGAGTCAGTTTTCAATTACTCCGGCAGTGGAAAAGACGAAAAACCAGAATTTACAGCCCTAGCTGATAATCGTGGCTTTACTTTGCGCGTTCATTATAGTTTGTCCCAGCTACCAGACAACAATTACCGAGCTCGGTTGGCAGACGATCGCATTGGCTATTTCATTACTGCCTATCAAGACTTATCCGACGAGGAGCGCAAAGAACCTTTTGTCCGCTACATTAATCGCTGGCATCTAGAAAAACAAGATCCCAAGGCTGATATTTCTCCACCCAAAAAACCAATCGTCTTTTGGATTGACAACGCCGTTCCCCTAGAGTACCGCGATACGATTAAAGAGGGCGTTTTGATGTGGAATGCAGCCTTTGAAAAAGCGGGATTTAAAGATGCAATTCAAGTACAGCAAATGCCGAATGACGCCAAATGGGATTCTGCCGATATTCGTTATAACACTATTCGCTGGATTAACACGGTAGATGGATATTTTGCCATGGGGCCATCTCGTGTCAATCCATTAACAGGAGAGATTTTAAACGCCACCATTTTGGTAGATGCCAGTTTTATCCGCGCCCTTAAAAATGAGTATCGCCAAATTATCCAACCCAATCAACTCAAAAATCGAACTTCTTTAACAGCCTTAATGCAAAATCGCCTGCTTTGCGCCAATGGTTTAGAAGCAAAAAGCGACGAAATTTCTACCCAACAGCAGGAACTGCAACATAAAATCACAAAACGATTGTCTCGACTAGCAGGAGAGTATGACCTTTGTTATGGCATGGAAGCTGCTAACCAATTTACCTATGGTTCTGTGGCAATGTCGCTATTGTCAGACAAACCTGTTACTAACGAGCAGATGAAAGAATATATTCATCAATATTTACGCTTGATCATTGCCCATGAAGTTGGACATACGCTGGGATTGCGACACAATTTCCGTGGTAGCACCTTTTTATCACCAGAGGAACTGAACAATCCAGAAATTACCCGCCAAAAAGGTCTGGTTTCATCCGTGATGGACTACATTCCACCAAATATCGCCCCCCAAGGTAGTAAGCAGGGAGATTATTTTCCTAATATGGTAGGGCCTTATGATCGCTGGGCAATTCAGTACGGATATACACCAATTGCGGCGGCAACTACAAACGCTGAAAAACCATTTTTGGATAAAATCGCCCAGCAATCTTACAAACCTGAGTATAGTTATGCCACCGATGAGGATGTGTACGATTTAGATCCCACTGCCGATGCTTGGGATAATAGCGGTAATGTCCTTGTTTACTCGCAGTGGCAATTGGATAACGCACGGGTAATGTGGGGACGTCTGGACAAACGTTTTCCAGTAGAAGGAGAAAGTTATAGTGATGTCAGAGAACGGTTTGGCACTGTACTCGGTAATTACTTCCAAAACATCTATTACGCCACAAAATATATTGGCGGACAGTCTTTCTTCCGAGTTCATGCTGGCAACAACCAAGGACAATTACCTTTTCAACCAGTATCCGCAGATAAACAACGGCAGGCGCTAGCAATGCTGCAAAAGTATGTTTTTGCTGAAGACGCCTTTAATTTTTCACCAGATTTATTGAATAAATTAGCACCTTCACGTTGGCGGCATTGGGGTAGCAGTCCTCGCATTGGTCGTTTAGATTACCCCATTCACGATTTAGTATTATTTGTGCAGAGTATCGTTTTATCGGATTTGCTCTCTGGCGATCGCCTCTCCCGTCTCAAGGATATTGAACTTAAAACTGAGACAGGAAAAGCTTTGACACTACCTGAATTATTTGATACCTTGCAAGAAGGTATTTGGACGGAAGTAATAAAATCCAAAGACAAGAATATCAAGATTTCTAGCTTGCGTCGTGGCTTACAGCGCCAATATCTCGATATGTTGACTAGTATGGTGTTGCGGAAAAAACACGTTCCAGAAGATGCTCGCACGCTAGCTTGGTATAAAATTCGCCAACTAGATGAAAAACTGGCAAACGTGAACTCTGACGACGAATATACCAAAGCGCACATACTCGAAACACGCGATCGCATCAAGAAAGTTTTAGAAGCACCCTTGCAAGCAAATTAATTCTGGGCTAGGGACTAGGAACTAGAAAAAAAGCTCTAAGAGTAATTAACGTGATTCACGATACAAACTTGGGCATCATAAGTACTCAGACAGAATTAACTACACACATTGTTTTACTGTTCCCTATTCCCTACCTCCACGAATGAATTCAATTGTGCCTAACTTACTTACATCACTTTTACTAGGTGGCTGACGCGATACTGCTTGATTTGTTGTAAAGGTTCATTTTCTCCTGAACAAAAAGCCGTTATTACATAACCATTGAGTTCCACCCTGGCTTCATAAGCACTGCTGCTTTCATCTTGAGTGATGAAATCAATACGAATATCTGCCCATTCTTGATTAATTTGATCGTGAGCTAAAACTAGTCCTGATTGCTAATATTCCAGCCAACTCCAACCCTCCTGCATCCATATTTCTCGTTCCGCGATTTGCTCAAACTTAGATAAACCACCCCAGCCCCGGTAGTACGGATACAGTTGTTTAACAAAACCATTTCCCCAAACTAATCAATCCAAAATTTCTGGTTGCAAATGCCCGTAGTAGCGTTTTTGGAGTAAATCAACTAAGGTAGGTGCAAACTGATGTCCGCCAAAATGGCTGCATCGCCAAACACGCAAGCTTGTTATACTTCCAGTTCCAGTTGCATACTGAGAACGCAATTTTTGAGAAATCGGATAACCAAATTTGCTCCCAATTCCCTCACTATTGTTGCTAATTCGGCATCATCTGTAGTTGATTATTATTTTTGTGTCAATCACTATTGACTATTTGTAATATTTATTGTTATATTAATTTACACAAATCAAAAAATTCTAATAATTACGCTATAAAACTTGAATTCTGCATAGATTTGGATGTCATCTGTAACTTTTTGACCTCTGTATTGATATTTACAATTGTCATTCGTACTTCTCCTCTCGCCTCAGCTAATTAGCTGAGGCTTTTTATTCTCAATCATCCTGCCTTAAGTCCTGGCGATCGCTCTTAATATAGCAACCTCTTTAGCCCTTGGTTGCCTTTTGAAGGAACTACACAAACAAAGTCCACGTCAGCGGACTGCAAAAAATAACTTAGTAAATTTTACTAATTGCTTGTCAAATGCTAAGAATCGACAGGTTGGGATGGAATTACCTCAGGTGTAGGAGGGATGCGTGCTAGCAGATGCGATCGCAGTGTTCCAGGTAACTTGGGGGGTAAAACATATCCGTCTTGGCTTTCTTGATAAAGCAGGCTGAATTGCAACAAATCAGTTGCACTATCCTGTGTTATGTCTACAAAATGGTATGTATATTTTTGCGGACAAACAAAGCTGACAACACAAGAGCGTTTTTCAATACAACTCCATAAACATCCCACAGACTGAATGTTGAGAGTGCTGTAAATGGAATTATTTTTTTGAGCTTCCAGCAGCTTGAGGAGCAGTTGATTTCCTTCTGCGCGATCATCTGCTTCTTCGTGATCAAGAATAGCACTGCACGATTTACAAACATATAAGGTATGAAGTGTCATAGTTAGGGATTTATAAAAAGTATCTCAACAAAATTTTCAGTCATTATTTTATATCAAACTAACTATTTTAGAGTAATTTTAGGGTGTATTTATAAGGTACTTAAATAAGTCATCAATAATCGCGTTTGCAGCTAAAATACCACTTCCAATCCAGTAGTCCGAAACTAAATAAACTTTGTTTTGTTGCACAGCTTTTAGATTTTGCCACAATGGATTGGATTTGAGTTGCTCTAATTTATTTTTTGCTGTTTGGTTTACTTGGGTACTATTTTCAGCCGTCCAGATAAATATAACATCACCGTCTGCTTTTTCTATTAATTCATTACCGATAGACATTTGAATCGAATTACCAAATAACTTCTCTCCCTCTGATGCACTGAGATTTTGTGAGTCTGGACGAGATAACCCAGCGTCTTGCAAAACAATACCGCAGAAGGAATCACGTAGATAAATATTAATATTATTTGGATATACTCGCACTACAGACACTTTGAGTTTTGATAAATTATCACCCATGCGCTGCTTAAATTCTTCGAGACGACGATAATAATTTCCCATGACTTGTTGACCAGTTTCTTCCTTGCCTAACGCCACACTAACATTGGTAAACACATCTTTCCATTTACCACTATGTTCAAAGTTAAATAAAATTGTGGGGGCAATTTTTGAAGATAGATTATATATATATCGCTGATAGTCTGAACCCAAAATTAAGTCTGGTTTGAGTGCGAGAATATTTTCTAAATTAGGTTCACCATTCTTACCAATGTTTTTCACTCCGATCACCTTATCTTGTAAATAAAAAGAGAAATCGAAGAAAATGCTACCAACAGGTTTAATACCTAATGCGATCGCATTTTCAAACGAAGCATCATCTAGAGTTACAAGTCGCTCAAACTTTTTCGGAATACAGGTGATTCCCGCAGCGTGTTCAAACAGACGACAAGCTGGGTTGGTACTTTGATAATTAGCAGGTATAGAACCACCATGATGACAAGCTACAGCCAAAAGTAGAGTACAAAATATTACGATTCCAAATTGGAACCAGCGAGCAAAGCTTTTTATTTTGATATAACTGTCATTCATGATGGTATTTCATACCTTACACCCTAATTTTTGTCAAAATTCAATTGCAAACGAACCAATGAATGTTAAAGGTTCACCATAGTAGACACCTAAACGACTACCCTCAGAACCAGTAAAATAGGTTTTGTCAAACAAGTTGCGAATATTTAAGGCAGCTCTCCAGTTGTTACGTCTGTAAAATATCGACGCATCGGTGCGGACATAGCTTGGTAAAACATAACTGTTGTCTAAATCCCCGAAGCGATCGCCAACAAAAAATAATCCTAATCCAAATCCTAACCCTTGCAAACCTCCTTGTTGAATTTCATAGGTTGTCCACAAGCTTGCTGCGTGTTCTGGGATGTTATCTCGACGGCGACCTTCTAAATCGGTGGTATCTTTGCTGATAAACGCATCAATGTAAGCATAAGAAGCAATCACTTTCCAACCAGGGGTAATTTCCCCAGCAATGTCAAATTCAATACCTCTGCTTGTCTGTTCCCCAGTTTGAATTTGGTCGTTAGGATCGGCTGAATTGGGGTCATCAACAGTAACATTTTGCTTGCGGAGGTCATACAATGCTAAAGTTGCGCTCAAATTGCGGGTAATATCAGCTTTCACACCCACTTCAAATTGTCTACCTGTTTCCGGTTTAAATGGCTCTCCATCGCCATTGCGACTTTGACCAAAGCTAGGTTCAAAAGAGGTTGCATAAGATGCATAAAGCGAGATATTTTGAGATGGTTGATAAACTATTCCCAAACGTGGGCTAAAGTTACTATCAGATTGGAAAAATTCTTCCCTTTCTTCACCCAAATTGCGTACAGTACGATTTTGCTCAAAAATATCAAATCTACCGCCTGCAAGGAATTTAAGTTGGGGAATAATTTCGATTTGGTCTTGGATATAAAATCCATATTTATCGAGCGTATCATCACGGAAAATATTTAATATATCTCGCTTTGGATACTCTAAACGAGCATAAACGGGGTTGAATATATTAATAGATGGGTAAGGTTCAAAATCTCCAAAAGTTCCATCTTCAGTGATTTTGGTATAATCAAATCCCAACAATAATTGATGTTTAATTGAGCCTGTAGAAAATTTTCCTACCACATCCGTTTGCACTGAATAAGCATTATCTCGACGCTGAGAAAAATATTTCAATCTACTTAATTCACCCGTTTCTTCATCCAGAGAATCTCGTAGAGGATAGTAACGTTCTAAATTTACGAACTGAGCGCGGAAAGTATTTCTAATTGACCATTGATCGCTAAATTTATGGTCAAATAAGTAACTAAAATTAGTCACATTTACTTCCACATCTTGGAACGGCTCACCTAAAAAACGTTCTCGTGGTAAATCTGCCGGACGATTACCTATTGCTACAGTTCCATCATCTGCCGTCCGTGTTTCCTGAAGCCAAGAACCATCTATAGTTAAATTTGTGTTAGCACCAAGTGCAAACTTAAATTTAGGAGCAAGAAACACACGCTCTGAATTTACAAAGTCACGAAAACTTCCAGCATTCTCATACAAAGCATTGAAACGAGAAAGTATACTTCTACTATCATTTAGTGGCCCCGATAAATCAATAGCACCTCGATAAGTGCTAAAACTGCCAACAGTTCCCTCAAAAGAATAAAATGGTTGAGCTAGAGGTTGTTTAGTAACTAAATTAACTAAACCACCTGGAGGAGCATCTCCAAATAATACTGATGCTGGGCCTTTAAGTACTTCGAGACGTTCAATATCAGCAGTTTCAATCAAGCCACCATAATCTTGGTAGGAACGAATTCCATCCCGAAACACATTTGCACGGAAACCACGTAAAGCAAGATACTCACTAAAACCTTGGTAATAACCAGCATTAGTAGAACCACTCACATTTTGCAGTGCATCTTGAACGCGAACTGTGCCTTGATCTTTGAGAACTTCGCGAGGTATTACCTGAATAGACTGAGGAATATCACGGAGAGGCGTATCGGTTTTAGTAGCGGTTGATGCTTCTTCTACACGGTATCCACCTTGTTCACCTGTCACTACCAATTCAATCGGTTCTTCTGGTTCTTCATTTTGTGCCGATGGTTGTGACTCTTCTGTTGTAGTGTCTGGTGGAAGGGGTGTTGTAGGTGGGGTGGGATTCTGCGGTTGCGCCTCAGTAGTAGTCATACTTGGCACAACTCCAAAAATCAAACCTTCATCACCATCAAATAACTCAACTTGCGGCGTACCAGTTTCACCAGTTACCGTCACGCGAATCGTGTTTGCATCCAGGTTAGTAACTGTAACTTCAGTGATTCCTGTAGTGGGTTTTTCTTGACGGAATGTATTACCACTAGGTAGCTTTAATTGGGCATTGGGAATGTCAACAACATAGCTATTCCCCTCACTCTTATTTGTGAGTTGCAGTTGCTCTGATTGATTGGTTTCTAAAGTTACTTCTATGCCTTTGTCTGTTGCTTGTAACTTGACACCTGTTACCTGAACAAGAGACTGGGCAAGCCACTGTTGAATACTCTTCGCAGGTTTTTCTATATCACTCAATTGAGAAATTTTAGATGTTGGTTTTTGGTTATTTTCAGCCGATGCAGGTGGGTTAACCAATACCAAAGCCAAAGCGATCGCCCAAGCTAATTTTTGCAACTGATTTGACATCACTCTACTCACAATACAAGAAGAAGACAAGGAGACACGGGAGGTGGGGACACGGGGACAAGGAGACACGGAGATACGGGGAGGTGGGGACACGGGGACAAGGAGACACGGAGATACAAAAACAAGGACATGGGGCAAGGGGGATAGAAAAAATCCAATCCCCAGCATCTTCTAGTTCCCCTTACCAGGTTGAACCTGGTAAGGAGGATTTGTGGGCTGCTGCCTCCAAGTTGGTACTTTTGCAAATAGTAATTACTATCAAGAAGCTTACAGTAAAGCTTTTGGGCGTGGATGACTGCTTTGAACGGTAGACGGAATTTTTTGAATGCTAGACGGAATTTTTAAATTTTTAAATTGTTAAATCAGGTTATGATTACTTTGACATATTTAAATTTCTACATAAATTTTTGATATTAAAAATAAAATAGTTCAATTGTCTTGTTCTTACCCTATCAATTCATTAAGTTCTATATATGACCGTGAATTAGCTATTAAGAATTCTTTGGGATTGATGCCAAATTTTTTTCTAAAAGCGGTGGCAAAGTAGCTACGGCTAGTAAAACCAACACTACGCGCTGCTTGAGAAATACTTGTTTCTCCTGTGGCTAACAATTTGCGTGCTTGTTCTAATCTATGATGATGTAAATAGCCGAATACCGTTGTACCAAACACTAAACGAAAGCCCCTTTTGAGGGTACAGTCATTTAAGCCTACTTGTCTAGCTAATTCTATTAAAGAAGGAGGATTATCTAAATTACGTAGTAAAATTTCTTTGGCATAGTGAATGCGTTCTACATCATCATGCTTGAGAGCAAACATATCATTTTTACCTTGACGTGCTGCTACATCTTCTTCAATCAGCAAGACCATTAGTTCCAAAACCTTACTTTCTAGGTACATCCTTTTCATGATTCCCTGGTAGGGACAATTTAAAATTTGCTGTAATACTACTTGCATTGCTGGAGTTGTAGTACCAGAACGAGAATAATATTCTTGATGAGGTTGTCTAACTAAATGAGTTAATTCTTCCGGAAGCTGCTTTTTTTCTTTACCTATAAAAAGTTGAAATAACTCCGGTTCCATATGAACATTAAGCTCGATTATTTTTTCTGATTTGAATGATTTAAATTTATCTGTTGGTGCTAGTCCACTACCCCATAATCTGTTTTGTCCGTTACCAGCAGAAAAATGCTTGTCTTGGTGATATCCTGCTAGATAAAAACTATATTCTAAAGGATGTTGTCGTTCGGGAAGTTTTAAAATCAGATCATCATATAATTGATATTCTGAAATTTCTAAATATAAATCATCCCGTAGTTCTATCTCACCACAAAATCCTTGACCTAATTCTTTTGGGAAATGATAAATGGTGTCAAAGATATTCCAGCATTCATCTAATATTGGGTTATGTCCACCACATTTTTTTTCTGTTTCTGCTACCTCTGTGAATAAATCCCAAAAAGCTTGTTGTGTAATTGTGATTGTCATACTTAATAGCAATAAGTTTTGATTTGTTGCTAATTATTAACAATATATTTTGGTAAATTATGAATCCAAAGTCAGTTTGAGCAATATTTGTGATTAAATGTAGCAAGTAACAGTTTATTGAGAGTAATTAGCGCTAGCATAATGAGAATAACCTATTTTTCTACCATCAATTTGTTATTAAGCATACAACTTTTTTGCACTAATTTCTCAATTACTGTGAATTCTTTCGCCATCTTAAGAAAATTCTTGCTGATAGCAAAAGGTTTATGAAAATTGGACTACAGCAATACTGGAACTTACTCGTAGAGTATCTAAAGCCACAAAAGACAAGGGTTGTCAAGTTTGCGATCGCCCTTCTCTCTAGTATCGGCTTACAAATACTCAACCCCCAAATTCTGCGTTACTTTATCGATACGGCTGTTGCTGGTGGCTCTAGTCAAAAATTATTCTTAGCTGCCTTACTGTTTATCGGTATAGCTTTAATCACACAAATTATCTCAATTATTGCGACATATTACGGTGAAAATGTAGCTTGGACAGCTACTAATGCTTTGCGTGCAGACTTAGTAGAGCATTGCTTGAGGCTAGATTTATCTTTTCACAAATGCCGCACACCCGGCGAATTAGTTGAACGCATAGACGGTGATGTTCAGAATTTGTCTGAGTTTTTCTCTAAGTTCACTGTACATATCTTGGGCAATTTGCTCCTGATTTTGGGTGTAATTGTGATTCTTTTCTACGAAGATTGGCGAGCAGGTTTAGCTATTTTATTTTTTGCTCTGATAGCTTTATTCATTCTGATTCGGTTGCGTAGTATTGCTGTTCCTCATTGGGGAAGCTATCGCCAAGTGAGTGCAGAGTTTTTCGGCTTCGTGGGTGAGCAGCTAACAGGAATGGAAGACATCCGAGCTAATGGAGCCAAAAATTATGTCATGCATCGCTTCTACAAAATCTTGCGACGCTGGTTACCTGTCTTTCATAAAGCCCGATTTGCCGATACAATTCTTTGGGGTACAACTAACGGTGTTTTTACCTTAGGCAGCATCATCGCTTTAACGGTAGGTGCTTACCTATGGAGTCAACAAGCAATTACCATCGGTACGGTATACCTTTTGTATTACTACACTACTCTTTTGAGCGAACCGATTGAACAACTTCGCAACCAGTTTGAAGACCTTCAGCAGGCAGATGCTAGCATCTATCGCATAACAGAGTTATTACACATTCAGTCTCAATTAAGTGCAGGTGGAAATAAATCAATTCCTCATGGTGCGCTTTCTATCGGTTTTGAGAATGTTTCATTTAGCTATGGTGAGCATAAACCGGGGAATGAGAACTTGATTTTGCAAGATATCTCCTTCTATTTACCTCCTGCCCAAGTCTTGGGATTATTGGGACGTACTGGCAGTGGTAAAACGACTTTGGCGCGATTATTGCTGAGGTTATATGATCCACAATTCGGCTCCATTTGTTTGGGAGGTGTACCTATCAAGCAAACTCCCTTAACAGAATTGCCAAGACTTGTAGGATTAGTCACTCAAGATGTACAACTTTTTCAAACCACAGTCCGCAACAATCTAACCTTTTTTAACCAAAATATCAGTGACGATCGCATCCACGAAACCTTAGAAATGTTGGGATTGTCAGAATGGTTGCACTCATTACCCAACGGTTTAGACACAATTTTGGGAGCAGACAGTAGTGGTTTATCGGCTGGGCAAGCGCAGTTACTAGCATTTACCCGCGTTTTTCTCAAAGATCCTGGCTTAGTAATTCTAGATGAAGCATCCTCCCGCCTCGATCCGATCACAGAAAAACTGATTGAAAGGGCTGTAGACAAGTTATTAATCGGACGTACTGGCATTATTATTGCCCATCGCTTGGCAACAGTAGAAAGAGCCAATCAAATCTTAATTTTAGAAAAAGGTCGAGTTGCTGAATACGGTCAACGGGAAGAATTAGTCAAAAATCCTCGCTCACGGTTTGCTCAATTATTACAGGCTGGTTTAAGTGATTTATTAATTTAGTGGTTAGTCATTTGTCAATAGTCATTAGTCTTTTCCCCTATCCTCTGCCGTCTGTCTTGAAAGTGGGTGTAAGGGTATAGGGGTGTAGGAGAAAGATATTTTCATGCCTGGCGGTGAAATTTTTTCATTGGAACTGCCTTCTGCCTTACTTTCAGAGTAGTACTATATTTAAATTACGAATTAGTTATGATGTCAGCCACAAAAAAGCTACAAGGTTGGAAATTATTATGGCAATTGATTTGCTACCAACCAAAACTCTACTTGATTGACACTTTTTTCTGGATTTTGATTATGGGCTTACCTGCCCTACCTGGGTTAATAATCCGGGAATTTTTCAACAGTCTGACAGGTAAAGCTCAATTTGGTTTATCACCGTGGGCATTAATCGCTTTTTTGCTGGCTTTGAATTTGGGACATATAGCGGCGATATTTGTGGGGCGGATTACCAAAACCCAGCACCGTTTTACCATGAGATCATTATTACGACGCAATTTATTAGAACGCCTTTTAAATAATCCTCATGCGCAGCCGATGATGGCTAGCGGTGAAATTGCAAAAAGTGTATCACCAGGTGAGGTAATTAGTTATTTTCGTGATGATGCCGAGCAAATAGAAGATAATGTAGCATGGGTATCAGAAATTCTGGGGGAAGGGATATTTGCCATCTTTTGTTTAGTCATTTTATTGAGTGTCAATGTGCAAATGACGCTATTCGTTTTTCTGCCGTTGGTAGGGATGGTAGTAATTATTCAACAAACAGAAACTCGCATCAAACGCTATCGCATCGCCAGCCGTCAAGCCACTGAGAAAGTAACAGGTATTTTAGGGGAAATATTTAGCTCGGTGCAAGCAATTAAAGTTGCTGGTGCAGAACAAAACGTGCTGGAGTATTTTCGGAACCTGAACGACAAGCGCCGTCAGATGGTGGTTAAAGACAGTTTACTAAATGCCATTCTCAATTCACTATTTCAAAATATGGTGAATTTGGGAACAGGTTTAATTTTACTGATGGCTTCTTTTTTGATGCAAAGTGGTGTTGGTAAGCTAACAGTTGGTGACTTTGCTTTGTTTGTCTATAATCTTTCATTTGTAACTGGCTTTTTTAATTCTTTAGGCAGATTTATAGCTTTTTACAAACAAACAGAAGTCTCCTTTGAACGCATGGCTGCTTTAATTTCTGGCGCATCAGCAGATACTTTAGTAGCTCCTCAACCTCTGTATATTAAAGATTTAGGCAAATCTAAAAAAGCTCTGCCCCGATTAGAACAATCTTTGCAGCATGGAAGCGATCGCCTACAAACATTAAAAGTATCTAATTTAAGTTATTGCTATCCAAGTACTAATCAAGGAATTACAGATATTAGCTTTGAGATCCAGCGTGGTAGTTTGACTGTAATTACTGGTCGAATTGGTTCTGGTAAAACTACATTATTGCAGGTTTTATTAGGATTATTACCCAAACAAAGCGGGGAAATTTATTGGAATGGGAGCATAGTTGCAGATCCTGCTAATTTTTTTGTTCCACCTCGAAGTGCTTATACTCCCCAAATTCCTCAACTTTTTAGCTACACTTTAAGGGAAAATATTCTACTGGGCTTGTCTAAAGATGATCTTGATATCCAAACAGCTCTACAAATGGCTGTGTTTGAACAAGATTTAGCAACTATGAATCAACAACTAGAAACTTTGGTAGGTACAAAAGGTGTTCGACTTTCTGGTGGACAAATACAGCGAGTAGCAGCAGCCAGGATGTTTGTACGTCAACCTGAATTACTTGTATTTGATGATCTTTCTAGTGCTTTGGATGTAGAAACAGAATTAATATTATGGTCGCGGATTTTTGCGAATAAAAATGAACAGGAACAAAACAATTGGATACCAACCTGTCTTGTAGTGTCGCATCGCCGTTCTGTTTTACGTCGCGCTGACCAAATTATTGTCATCAAAGCTGGTAGAGTTGTAGCACAAGGGAATTTTGATGAGATTTTAGGAGATGAGCAAGCTGATTGGATTTTTTAAGGTTTGCTTGCTGGCTATGTATGTTCGATATGATGATCTGGCACAATATTTTCCACATCCCGCAGTAAGCGTACAGAAAAACCAACCAAACCAACCAGCAACATACACACTGCACATATCACATATAAAAGTGCTATCCCCGCACCATTGCCAGTACCAAATAATCCTCCCAAAATACCGACAAGCACACCCCCAGATTGCAATGCAGGTGTAAAAATACGATCTGCCAAAGCCCCTGCTATTAAGTAGCCTACCGCAGAAGCTAGCTGCAAAATGAGCGATCGCGCAGCAAAAACTCTTCCTTGCACATTTGGTGGTACTTTAGCTAACCAAATAGCAGTATCCGAACTGCCATTTAAAGGGAAAGTGAAAGACGAACAAAATTGAGCCGGAATCCAAACCCAAGGTGTTCTACCCAAACCAAAAACTATTTTACTTAAGCCTGCACCGATCATTCCCAATAAAACACCTTTGATTTTCTTTCTAAAACCACCCCAAGTACTCACAATTATTGCTCCCGTCACACCACCAAAACCAGCAGCAGAAGCCAAGCTACCTAGCACTAAAGTATTATTATCAGTGCGTGAGAGAATCATTGGTGCGTATAGGGAATCTCCAATGTCATGGGGTAGCCAAAAGAGTAAGTTAACTATTAACAGCGCCAGTAAACTTTTATGGGTGGTAATGTAGCGCCAACCAAATCCCAAATTTTGCCAAATATCGACTATTGTTTCATTTTCCGTCGTTGGTAGTGGTTGAGGAATACTGACTAACAATAAACTGCTAATTGCGATCGCAAAAGTAAAGATATCAATCAGCCAAATTCCCAGAAAACCAATGACTGTATAGAGATATCCTGCCAAAGCGGGTGCGATTATATTACTTCCGTAACCAGAAATAAATTCTAGACTACTAGCGCGGGTATAGTGTTGTTTGGGAATCATCAGCGATACTGATGCTGAATACGCCAAAGACTGAAATTGATTAAAAGTTCCGACAATCGCACCTGTAAGGTAAAAGTGCCAAATTTGTAAATTATTGGTGAGATGAAGTAGCAGAATGATAATTGTTGTGAGCACAGCAACTGTATCACCCACCATCATTAATAATTTCCGGTTAAATCTGTCTACAATTACACCACTGATAGGGGTAATGATAATGCTGGGAAGTAAACTAAAAAAACCTACCAGAGTGAGGGTAGTTGCTTTACCTGTAATTTCCCATGCCCAAATTTCAATCGCAAAGCTAGTCATGCTGCTACCGATGGTAGAAACTAGCTGACCAAGCCAAACAATTATAAAATTACGCATAGTGGTGGGGTTTGGTTGTTGTGGCATTAGTGTGATTCAGCTTCTGCCATGTATTTTTTGATTTGGGCAATTCGTTGTTGTGGTTGCATCAGAGGACAGTTGGTACACTTTTCATCGTATGGAGGAATAAAAGCATACAAGCAGCAGGTAAGTCTAACTGTGGTTGTGGCAGGTAAATCGGGTTCGTCAATCTGTTCAGTGCGTATCAAGTTGTAGAGGGGATTGCGTCCTGGCATGACTGAACTGTAGGCTTGTTCATACAAGACTGAATAATCTGTTTGTATCGCTTCTAGGCTAGTACATTGACTGAGTTCGGCAAATTGTCCTTGGGAAGCATTAACCCCATTACCCCACATGGTTTTTTTGGAGAGTTTGGTTAGGCTATGAACGCGGTTTATCATTGGTGCTAGATTACGCTGGAATAAGCTAGTGAAGACAGCTTGGTGTAAGGCTTCAACACTGTTTACTATTGTGCCTGGGTAGTCTTTGGGAATTGGAATAGGCGATCGCTTAGGATATATTACAGTTTGACTAAGGTCATCAAACCATAGCGCTTTGGGTTCGCCGTCTTCTAAAACAAAACTTACATTGTCAAGCCCAGCATCCAGCCCGACTCCAGCCCAAGTCATCAAGGCTAAAATACCTGGTAGTGTTGTCCAACTATAAACTTGGTTCCAGATGGATGCAGTAATGCGAATATCTTGACTTTTTTGGTATATGTCGCTTGCTTTCCAATCAGATAAAAGTCTCTCTGGTTGTAGATAATCATTCAGTGAGATAACTTCAGTGCGATCGGGAGGTTGAGTTAAAATAATGCAGTCTGTATAGAAACGAGCTAAATTGCGTTGAGCAAGAGTAAATATATCTTCTAAAAGATTATACTCACGACTATAATTTAGTTTTTGTGACATTTGTAGTATTTCTCTCATTATGAATAACTTTTATGAGGCTTTCACTAAGTATTTAAAAAGGTCATCTAAAATCGCATGAGCTGAGAGAATATTGCCAAAAATCCAGTAACCGGAATCAACAAGATAAACTCGTTCATTTTTAACTGCGTGTAGGGTTTGCCATAAAGAACTATTTTTATATTTGTTGAAATTCCCTTCTGCACCTGGGTCTAGTGCTACGAATAAAATGTCTCCATCCAGCAATTCTAGGCGTTCTAGACTAACTTGTATATAGGTATGATCTGAACTTTTACCTTGGCTCACTTGAAGTTGTTTGGCTGGTATGGAAAGATTTAAATCTTCTAAAACACTTCCAGGAAATGATAGCTGAGTTTGAAATTGGGTAAAACTATGTCCTGCATAAAATCGAGTTACAGAAATATCTAGCTGACTCAATCTTTTACCCATAGCTATTTGCATCTGTTGCACTCTTTGTTGATAATGGACAAGTAATTTTTCAGCTTCTTCACTTTTATCTAGGATTTCAGCAATACGTCGCAAATAATTTTTCCAAATATTATGTTGAGCAAACTCAATGGAAACTGTAGGAGCAATTTGAGAAAATAAATTATAGTTTTGTGGATCAATTCCAAATCCTAAAATCAAATCTGGATGCAGTTGCAGCATTTTTTCGATATTTGGTTGGCTTTCTTTTCCAAGATAAGTTATGTCATCAACTTTTCCAGCTAATACACGCGCTTTGCTACCCACAATATTTGCTCGAACTGCTCCTACTGGTTTTAAACCCAAAGCCACTACTACTTCTAAAATATCTTGATCCGTCACTACAATCCGTTGAGGATGAAGAGGAATACAGCTTTCTCCTAGTTCATGCTTAATAATTCGACATTCAGATGTTATGAGCTTTGCTGTTGGCGAATATACTTTTTGCTGGAAAAAACTATAGCAACCCTTGAGAAAGATTGCAGTAAAGGTCACGATCAAGAATAATTTGATGTGTTTATACCAGCATTTCCTTATCATTATGTACTTTAGTGATAACTTTGGAGATGAAACTGCTCTAGTGCAATTCCAGGGCTATGTATAAGTCCTAATTTGGACTTTGTATGTAACCGTAAGGTGTGCACTGTCCATAACATAAAATAAGCGCTTGAGAAAAGTTAAGCAGTACCCACCTTACAAAAATTGCTATTTACATCTGCAATTAAAATTGCCAACCCAATGTAAATCTTACAGTACGCGGTGCGCCAGGATAAACACGCAGATCGCTTTCACCTGTTTCAAAATACTCATTGTCAAACAAGTTTTGCACATTCAGAGCCGCTCGCAAGTTATTTCTGCGGTAAAACAAGGCTACATCAGTACGTAAATAACTGGGTAAACTAAAGCTATTGTCTAAATCTCCTTCTCTTTCTCCTACATAAAAAAGTCCTAAACCAAATCCTAAGCCTTGCAGATTTCCTGTTTGAATTTCGTAGGTACTCCACAAGCTAAAAGCGTGTTCTGGAACATTATTGATGCGATTTCCTTCTGGAATATCATTGTCCTTAGTTACTCGTGCATCAGTATAGGCATAGCCACCAATTATTTTCCAACCTGGTGCAATTTCACCTGTTATATCTAATTCAATTCCTCTACTTCTTTGTTCTCCTGTCTGGATAGAAAAATTAGGATCTCTAGGGTCAGATGTGAGAACATTAGAGCGTGTAATTTGGTATAACGCTAGAGTTGAAGAAAGATTATTTGTCCAATCTATTTTCATGCCAACTTCATACTGAGTTCCCCGTTCTGGTTCAAAAAGTCTTCTGTCTAAATTTGTTCCTGTAACCTGTTGAAAAGAACGACTATAGTTAGCATATAGAGAAACTGATTGAGTTGGTTGATAGACAAGACCAATACGAGGGCTAAATGCTTCATCTTGTTGAAAAGAAGTAGTTTCACCTTGAGCATTTTCTAGTGTTTGGGTGACAATATCAAATCTCCCACCTAGAACCAATTTCAAATTATCAAATAAGGAAATCTGGTCTTGTAAATAAATTCCTAAACCTTCAGATATTGTAGGTTCATTAGGAATTTCTTCAAGGTCTGCACCAGCACTATCACGTCGATAAATGGGATTAAAAATATCTATGGGGTCAAGTTCTCGAAAAAAGACTCTGCCTTCGTTATAAGAAACATCTCTCGACAGGTCAATACCAAACAATAGTTTGTGATCAACACTACCTATTTTGAAATTGCCCACGACATTTGTATCTAAATTGTAGGCTTGTTGTGCAAATTTTGATATAACTAAACCCCGTTCGAGAGTGCGATTATCTTCTAAAAGCGCTGATGGAAACAAAGAATTTTGTTCTACACTCAGGTAGGAAAAATTAAAGGCATTACGTAACTGCCAGTTTTCATTAAAACGATGTTCAAAATTATAGCCAATTCGCAAAGGACGGCGATTATTTTTGTCAATTTCAGAGAAAGGCTCACCAATAAAACGATTGATTGGTATTTTACCATTGGGGTTGGGTAAGACTGTACCAACAGCAGGTAAACCCCGGTCATTTGGTTGCCGTTGCTCTGAATACTCAGCTTCTAAAGTTAATTGAGTGTTTTTACCCATCAGCCAAGTTAAGCTGGGGGCAATAAAGTAACGCTCTGTGTCAAAAAAATCAACAAATGTGTCTGTCCTAAATATAGATGCGTTCAAGCGATACAGTAAAGTTCTGTCATCATTTAACGGGCCTGTAAAATCTATAGAACCACCATAGGTGTCAAAACTACCAATGGTTCCCTCAATTGAATAAAAAGGAATACTTTGAGGTTGTTTCGTGACGATATTAATTGTACCTCCGGTTCCACCTTGTCCAAACAGAACCGAAGCTGGCCCCCGCAAAACCTCTATCTGTTCAATATTATCAGTAATCACATTACTTGTGATGTTAGTATCGTCTCTCAGACCGTTACGAATGATATTACGGTTACTAAAACCACGAATGGTAAATCCTTCAAAAGCAGAACGTTCCGAGTTATCGGCTATGACACTTGGTGCATTTCGTAAAGCTTCATTCAAGCGCCTCACTTGTTGATCTTGTAGTACTTGTTGAGGAATCACCTGAATTGCTTGGGGTATGTCACGCAGGAGGGTATCTGTTTTAGTTGCGGTGCTGGCTGTGGGTACTAGATAGCTGTCTTGTTCACCTGTCACAACCAATTCAATAGATTCATCACTCTCCGCCGTTGGTTGCTCTGGTTGTGTTTCACTCGTCGGCTGTTCTGATTGCTGCGGTGGTTGTGTTGCTTCAGCAACAGGTGCAAGTTCAAAAATCAAACCTTCATCACTATCAAATAACTCTGCTGTGGGTAAACCCGTCTCACCCGTCACTGTTACCCGCACAGTATTAGCATCAGCTTGAATAACACTCACAGACACAATCCCTGGCATGGGATTAGCAACGCTAAATTCTTTACCTTCGGGCAGTGATAGCACAGCGTTGGGTATATCTGCAATATAATTATTTTCTTCGGTTTTAATTATGGGTTTAAGTACTTCCGTTTGGGTACTTTCTAAGATGACTTCGATACCCTTAACCGTGGAATTGACTTTCACACCTGTAACCTTGACAACTGATACATCTTTTTGTTGCACTAGCAACTGTGGCTGACTAGTGGAATTATGCAACTCAGTTTTCGCAACAGCTGGTTGTACAAGTAATGACATGAATGCCAACAAAATCCCTACTGAAATAATTTCTTTTGATTGCCGAGACTCCATACCCCTCACTCCACAAAATGCAAACTGAAACAATGCGAATAATTAGCAACTATTGTGGAAAGAGTTTACGTAATTTACGAATGATAAGTCTATATAGTAGACGGAGAGTTTTGAACCATCGCGGGAGAGTTTTGTTAAGCTCTGAGATAAACCTGCAAGTAAGCAGCAAATAGCTAACAAGCAAAAACCTACTAGGCTAACTCTGTAATTATCTAAACGCAGTTAAACAACTTTTCTTCCTAATCGACAATCTTGAGGAGTGATACCAAATTTACGCTTAAATGCGGCAGCAAAGTGACTTTGATTTGCATAACCAATTATATTCACTACAGTTCTTACGTTCTGCTTTTGTTCTTGTAGCAACTTTCGCGCTATTTCCAAACGATAATCACGCAAGTATCCAAATACTGTAGTGCCAAACACTTCACGAAAACCGTACTTTAGTTTGTTGTCATTGATACCAACTTTTTTCGCTAAGTCAATTAATGAGGGTGGATGATCGTAGTTTTTGGTTAAAATATCCTTGGCTTGATAAATTTTTTCAATATCACCAGCTTTGAGATTAATCAAGGGTTGTTTATCTCCTTCAGCCTCTAACAATTGGGCAAACTGCAAGGCCAGTAATTCTAGTACCTTGCCTTCGAGATACATTCTTTGTATCATTCCTTGATAAGGTACATTAATAATTTGCTGTAAAGCTGTCTGCATTGCCAGTGTAATTTTGCCTACAGGACGATGAAAAAGGGGTGGAGAGTCACTCTCCAACAAAGGCTGCAATTGTTTTGGTAAATACTCTAATCCATTTATGAAGGATCTGAGAAAGTCTATTTCTAAAACAATCCTAATTAAATAGATGCGATCGCCTGCAAAAAATTGCTCAATCTCTTCAATATCTGGCAGATAAAATAAGTAATTATTCCCTACAGTTTCTCGATAATTTTCTTTGTCTTTTTTAATACCAGGACAAATGACTCTATGATTGCCTGCTAGATAAAATTTGGCTGTTAGTGCATAAAAATCGTAGTGATTAATTTTACAACTTACTTGTTCGTAATAATTATCATCAAAAATTTCTAGACTTAATCCTGGACGAAATTCAACTATTTGATAATAACTCTCATATAAGCTATTACGCGATTTCTTAATTTTGTCAAAGCCTTGAGTATTATATGAGACCTCTAAATTTTCTAGAGTTTCCTGTTCAATTTCATCGATTTGTTCTTCTGTGAGGATGTTTGTCATATTTTGACAGCAATTTTAGACAGCAAATTGCAAGTTATTCTTAACTATGAAAACCGCTATAGTCTAATTTACAGCAATTCTAGGAATATTTGCAATAAAGAATTTATTTCATTAGTGGCTGTGCTTACTATACAGTCGCCTCATCATGCTCTGATATTACGGCTGCAACAAGATATGATAAGGGAGACAATTTTTTATCCCAAACAGACTTTAAGACGGCATCTGGCTGAAGGCATCTATCATGCAAAAAATATTTTAGAATTTTAAACGCAGATTTGGAATTTCACCTAGTGATTGCCGCAAGGGTATACGTTGTCTACCAGATCCCCGACATCTACAAGAAGCCAGGGATCTGAAAATACTGACAAACTGACTTTTTTGGATAATTATCCCTCTTTTTCGGATAGACCAGATTATAGAAAATCCCTAGACTTTGTTATACAGCCTAATTGAGAAGCTTTTTCCATAAGTCAGGTGTATACGGGGAGTGCGGGAATGATTAAGCGATCGCCTATTTTTGGGTTAATCTTTTGGTTGATGCTCTTTGGTGTGGTGTTAGCTGAACCAGCACAAGTAGAAACTCTCATCAACTCTGCAAGCTAGACAAATTAAACAATCACCATTATCCCAACTTTTCCAGACTTGCAACTCGCCCCAATTTCATTTATCTTGCTGCAATCCAAGCCTGCAAATCAGCCAAACTGGTAAAATCTAACAGTGCTTCACTCAAATCTTCTAGCACAGGCAAAGGTAAACTAGAAATTGAGGAGCGCATTTCCTCAGAAAGTTCTCCGAATCGCTTAGTTAGCTGTCGAATCACAAGATTAACAGTTGCTTCTTCCTTGATTTCTCGGTAAACTCTCGTTTCCTTGAGCGTGATTCCTAGCATTGACTCAACCTCCTTTCTGCTCAATTGTTCAAACTTGTATACCATAATCGTCGTAATCATCTCTATTATGGCGTGACTCGCCTCTGATGAGACTTCTTGGTGAGTTCTGGTTAATAAAATATTGAGTCTCGACGCATGAAGTCTTCTATTTATTTCTTAAATCTGCGCAGTCCTATGACATATTGCATTTTAATCAAGCTTGCGTAATAAGTCTGCGAGTTGATGATCTCGATTAAATAGAACCAAAAAAGCTAAAATAACAACACCCATTGTGGCGATCGCAACTCCTGCTGCCTGTGCAAAAATAATTACAATCTGGTAGCGTATAGCATCAGTAGGATTTGCCCCAGCCAAAATTTGACCAGTCATCATTCCCGGTAGGCTAACTAATCCCATTACCATCATCGAATTAATGGTAGGAATCATGCCGATTCTCAGAGCCTCCCGAATCGGTTGATGTGCAGCTTCCCAACGAGAAGCACCCAAAGCCAGTAACGTTTCTATTTCGTCCCGACGACTAGTCAAGTCCTCCATAAACCGATCTAAACTCAAAGACGTACCCGTAAGAGCATTACCTAAAACCATTCCCAAAAGGGGAATCAGATACTGAGGCTCGTACCAAGGCTGAACGCGCAAAATCCCACTCACTACGATCCCCGTCACTAAAAAAGAACTACTTAAAAGTGAAATAAAATTATTCCAATAAATACTGGCAAACCGTCTACGCGTGCGGTTAACGCTAGATACACCAGCGATCGCTGTCATACCCAAAGCCAAAAGTATCACTAATACAGGATTGCTCAGGGTAAATATCCATTGCAAGATATACCCCACCAACAACAACTGTCCTACCATCCTGAAAGCGGCTAGCCCCAAGCTTTGCTCTAATCCCAACCGCAAACCAAAGGAAAGCCCCATATTGATCAAAATAAACAAAGTTGCCAAAGCTACTTGTCCATAACCAATTTGGATATAACTGCTTGCCATTAATCTTAGTCCTTTAAAGTAATTTGGCGGTTGGTAATGCGCTCTAACTGCTTGCGATCGTGACTTGTCCAAAGATAGGCTCTGCGTGGGTTTTCATTTTGCCAAACTGCGACTAAAGCCTCTAAACTTTGGGCAGTTTCAGTATCTAGCGAAGCAGTGGGTTCGTCTAGTAGTAAGACAGCAGGTGAAAGTTGCAAAGCTCGCAAAAAGGCAACTATCTGTGCTTCACCACCAGAAATAGCTCTAATCGGACGCTGTAAAAAATCTGCTCCTTTATGCAAAATATGCAGATAATCTAGAATTGACTGACGATTGTAAACCTGATTGTGGTGAACTGCTAATTTATAAACTCGCTGGAGATTTTCTTCTACAGTTCCTTCCCAAAGGGCAGGGCGCTGGTGCAAGTAGACAATTTGGGAACGATAGCTAGGCATAAACCAGGAATTCATAGGCTTTTGCTGAAAAATAATTTGCCCAGCTTGAACTGGATCTAGTCCAGCTAATGCCCGCAGGAGCAAGCTTTTACCCGATCCAGAAGCACCCACCACCGCGACTCGCTCCCCTGGAAACAATTGAAAACTTAGATTACTCCAGATCCACTCTTCCTCAACTCTTCTACCTAAATCTTGTACAGAAAGAATCGGGTGGTTGGGAGACAGTTCTAACTCGGTAGTCTGGCTTTTGGTAAGCTGATATTTCATCATGTTTAGCTCTCACTCCTCCTCCGATTTGCTCTTGTCTTCCTTCCAACGCCCTGCTTTCTTCGCAGCTTCAGCCAACAGATACTCGATCTGTGCATTCACGCTTCTTAGTTCATCTGCCGACCATTTCTCCAGTATCTCGTAAAGTTTCTCATCTAAACGCAACAAAAATCGTTTTTTTTGTCCCATGTGCTAGTTATAAAGTGTGCCAGCATTGATGACGGGTTGGGCAGTTTGCTCAGAGGTGAGGACAACCAATAGATTATTAATCATAGAAGCTTTGCGCTCGTCATCCAAATTAACCATTTGTTCTTGGCTGAGACGATTCAACGCTTCATTCACCATCCCCACTGCACCCTCAACAATCTGTCGCCGCGCATCAATTAAGGCTTTTGCTTGCTGTCGTCGTAGCATCATCTGAGCAATTTCTGGTGCATAGGCAAGATGCGAGAGCCGTGCTTCAATCACTTCTACACCGGTTACTTCTAAGCGGGCTTGGAGTTCTTTTTGTAAGGCGTGAGCAATTTCATCAGGAATTCCCCGTAGCGAAGGAGTTTCTGTTTCATCGGGGCTGTCGTAGGGATATCGAATTGCTAAAGAGCGAATCGCAGTTTCGCTTTGGATGGCGACAAATTCTTCATAGTCATCCACTGCAAACCTTGACTTAGCTGAATCGAAAACCTGCCAGACGACAACCGCAGCTATTTCAATCGGACTTCCTTCGGCATCGTTGACTTTGATGATTTTGCTGTTGAAGTTGCGAACCCGCAGTGAAATCTTTTGCTTGCTAGCAAAGGGATTTGTCCACCAAAAGCCAGATTCCCGAACGGTTCCCATATATTTTCCAAACAGCACCAACACCACCGCTTGATTAGGCTCAACAGTAAAGAAGCCTGACAAAGACGGGATGACAATCACCAGGAGTGTAGCAGCCAACCAAGCAATAATCTCTGCCACGGTATCATCACCACCGATAAAATCAGTAACTTTCAAACCCCTTGCCAGTAAAGCTTCTAACCCCTGCACGCTAGACCAAATATACCATCCTCCCACCAGCGCGATCGCCACCACCACAGCCAATATTATGAAGCCGTTGAGCTTGAACGCCGGAAATTCCTTTATTTTTTCTTTCATAGTTTTTACAATGGCTACTTTATCTAAATTTATATCAAAATGATATCATTATAATACTAAAAAAATAGCGGTCTGATATGAGGAAGAGTCAAGCGATCGCTCACGAGTATGTACCTGTAAATCTTAGATATTTATTTGTATATTTTTTTACACTCTAGATGCTTTGGTGTTGCTGATTTGGCTGTGAAAATTATTTTGTGTAATCCCAAAATCATTGTAGAGACGCGATACATCGCGCCTGTGCTCCTGGGGTAGAGAAATTGCTACTGCTAAAGACGCACCGCGTTTTTTGATCTAGTTCGGTTATCAATATTGAATTATATGGGATGTAGAATTGGAGAGCTTGTAGCACCTAAATTTATACCAGCAAAGAGTCATATCTTATAGCTCCAGCTTCAAAGAGCTTTTGGAACATCTGTTTGCTCGAAGACATTTTTGAGTAGAGTTAAACCTTCTTCAATTTGTGATACTTGTTCCGGTGTCAAATTCTCTAGAATATTGGCAATATGAGCACGAGTTTTGTCTTGAGATTCCTCTAAAAGCTGTTTTCCTTGCTGAGTTAAATTCAGAACAATTCGCCGCCGTTCCTGGGGATGATCTGTGCGTTGTACTAAATTGCGCTGTACTAATCGTTCGATGGTTGTGGATGCCGTAGCACAGGTAACACCAAGATGTTCTGCCACCTCAGATAAAGAAGCACCAGGATTGCGTTTGAGAAATGCTAGCGATCGCAGCTGAGGTATGGACAGAGAATCAGCACTGTGAGTACGCATATCTGCTCGAATAAACCGCATCAATAATGGGATAGTATCCATCACTCTTGCTGCACATTCTTGAGATGGTTTACCGAGCTTCATTGGGTTATTATTCTCCTGATTACATCGCCACCCGTGGATAAAGCCGTCCACAGATAATAGTCAAGCCTATTAATGTTAGCAAGAGAATGATACAGTCTAGACTAAATCCATAAAGGCTGGAACCATTTTCTAGCATTGTACCGCGTAAGGCATCAACTTGATAAGTTAAGGGATTGACTTGGGAGAGAAACTGCAACCATGTTGGCATGAGTGAGATGGGATAAATGGCATTACTAGCAAAAAACAACGGCATTGTTAATAATTGTCCAATTCCTGTAAACCTTTCTCTGGTTTTGACAAGACAGCCAATGATTAATGAAAAAACGCAAAAACAACCCGCCCCTAACAGCACAATCACTAGGACTTGGAGTAAAGCTAAGGGATGAAAATTAAGTTTGACACCCAAAAGCAACGCCAATCCGTAAATAATTGCTACCTGTGGTAAACATCTTATCCCACAACCAAGGGCTTTACCCAACACCATTGCCGCGCGGGGTATGGGACTAGCAAGGAATTTATGCACAATTCCCAAATCTCGCTCCCAAATCAATGTCATGCCACCAGTAAAAATTGCCACAAACAACACACTCTGAGCCAAAATGCCAGGAGCCATAAAATCCAAATAGGATAAGCTACCTGTAGGAATGGCACGAGTACGAGTGAAAACTTGTCCAAAAATCAATAACCATAATGCCGGTTGTACACCCCGGATCAATAAGTCACTTGGATCGTGACGGAGTTTACGCACTTCTAGTTCAGCAATCACAAAAGTTTTGTTTACTAGTTCTGCGATCGCATAAATAAAATTACCTAATTTTGAGCGTTGAGGTTTAACCCAACCGTTGAGCATTACGTCTGGTTTTTGCGGTGTCATGATAACCAACTCCCGATTCTAATTCATCCCCTGTGTAATAAATAAAAACATCATCTAAGGTTGCGTTAGGTTTACCTATAGTAGTTTTTAATTCTGCGGGTGCGCCAGTCACAATCTCTCTACCTCGATTCATAATTGCTACTCGGTTACACAGATGATCTGCTTCTTCTAAAAAATGGGTAGTTAGAAATATAGTTGTACCGTAGTTAGCACAGAGTTCTTGGACTAGATGCCATACCTGAGTACGTGCGACTGGATCTAGTCCGACTGTTGGCTCATCCAAAAATAAAATCTGCGGTCGATGCAAGATGGATTGGGCAATTTCCAATTTGCGAATCATGCCACCAGAGTAGTTTCTTACCAAGCGATGAGCTGCTTCATCCAAACCCATAAACTCCAATACGTCATGGATACGCCGTTGACGTTGCTTGACCGATATATCATACAACTTGGCAAAGATTAAAAGATTTTCATAGCCTGTCAGACTACCATCGGCAGAAAGAGCTTGAGGTACATAACCGATAACTTTTCTGACATCAGTGGATTGATGGGTGACATCATAATCAGCTATGGTTGCTTGTCCACTGCTTGGTGGTAGTAAGGTAGTCAGCATTTTAATTACCGTACTTTTACCTGCTCCATTCGGCCCAAGTAAGCCAAATACTTCTCCCCTACCTACGCAGATATTTAAAGTAT
Source organism: Chlorogloeopsis sp. ULAP02 (assembly GCF_038404745.2). Classification (NCBI taxonomy): domain Bacteria; kingdom Bacillati; phylum Cyanobacteriota; class Cyanophyceae; order Nostocales; family Chlorogloeopsidaceae; genus Chlorogloeopsis; species Chlorogloeopsis sp. ULAP02. The sequence continues at coordinate 111,757 of NZ_JAYKTT020000044.1, forward strand.
CAACGGCTGTGAATTTATCAAAGTGGCGCGTCAGTTCTTGGGTTGTTAATATCAGCGACTTTGGAATGGTAGCAGGTGTGATTGAGTGTTTTGTTCCTGTCAATTTTCTCATGAGCAGAATGTACTTCCGTTTGTAAAATATTTAGTTAGTCTAATTATTAGACTCTCATATTTTATCTCAAAGTCAAGTTTATGCTCCTCAGTTTGTAGTCAGCTTGCATTTCTATAAATTTTTATTAAAGTCATAAAATTTGCACATTCTTGACTGGGATTATGGTGATTGGTCTTGCTATTTCATTTAAATATCTGTAGTATCTATTACTAAACCATAAATACTAATACCCTACTGATTAACTGTAGATTAAAGTAAGGAGCCTAGAGTCAGTATGTGGCCGGATATCTGGAATCGATGGAAACGCACGTCTTTGAGAAGCTTTGTTTCGCTGTTTTTGGTAGGAGTTATTCTGAGTGTAGCGATCGCATCCTGTGGGGGTGGACAGAATGCGACAACTACTAATGGTAGTGGAGCCAGTCCAGTAGCAGCCAGCAAGCAAGATGTTGAACTGACTTTAGTATCCTTTGCTGTGACAAAAGCAGCTCATGATGCGATCATCCCCAAATTTGTAGAAAAGTGGAAGCAAGAACACAACCAAAACGTCACGTTTAGACCAAGTTACGGTGGTTCTGGCTCCCAGACTCGTGCTGTAATTGATGGCTTGGAAGCTGATATTGTACATCTGGCTCTAGCTTTGGATGTGAAACGAATTGAGCAAGCTGGATTAATTCAACCAGGATGGGAGAAGGAAGTTGCCAACAATGGGATTGTCTCAAAGTCTGTAGCAGCTCTAATTACTCGTGAAGGTAATCCTAAAAACATCAAAACCTGGGACGATTTAGGTAAAGATGGTGTGCAGGTAATTACTGCTGATCCGAAAACTTCTGGAATTGCGCGTTGGAACTTCCTGACTTTATGGAATGCAGCAATTCAATCTGGGGGTGGGGAAGAAAAAGCCCTAGATTTTGTTACTAAGGTTTACACCAAAAACGTACCTTTGTTATCTAAGGATGCCCGTGAAGCTACGGACGCCTTTTTCAAGCAAGGTCAAGGCGATGCCTTGATTAACTATGAAAATGAAATTCTCTTGGCATCCCAACAAGGACAAAAAGTTAACTACACTATCCCATCTGTAAATATTTCGATTGATAACCCCATAGCTGTGGTTGATCGAAACGTTGATAAACACGGAACCCGCGAGGTAGCACAAGCTTTTGTGGAATATTTGTTTACTCCCGAAGCCCAAGCAGAATTTGCCAGAATAGGGTTCCGTCCAGTAGATGAGGCAAAACTGCAAACAAAGGAATTGGCTGACAAATATCCTAAAGTGGAAAGATTAGCTTCAGTAGCAGACTACGGTGGCTGGGATGCTGTTCAGAAGAAATTTTTTGACGATGGGGCAATTTTTGACCAAATTCAGTCGAAGAGAAGGTGATTTAAAAGGCTAAGGATTAGGGAGAGTGGGAGAGTAAGGAAAAATTCTTCTCGTCCCCTTTATTCTCCGCGTCTTTGCCTCCCCTTCCGTGTCACCTTGTCCTCTTCTTCCCAATCCCCAATTCCCGATGCCCATTTCCTAGAATAGCTATGACTGTATCCTCGCATTCACAACAATTCCCTCGCAATTACAGACCTAAGCGTCAGTCACTGCTAGAGACAATAGCTCAGATTCCCTGGACATGGGTAGTGACTTACGTATATTTAGGTATTATGTTGCTAGTACCGATGCTAGCGATGTTTACCAAAGCTGCTGCTGAAAGTCCTGAGAATATTTGGAGAATTGCTACTAGCCCGATCGCTTTGGCGACTTATGATGTCACTTTTGTGACTGCTACCTTTAGTGCTTTGCTTAACGGCGTCTTTGGTAGCATTCTAGCTTGGGTTTTAGTACGCTACGACTTTAACTTGTCTATTGGTAGATTCACTCTGCCAATTAGAAATTTCATTGATGCCTCTCTCGATTTACCTTTTGCCTTACCGACAGCAGTTGCGGGTTTAACTTTGGCGACAGTCTATAGTGACAATGGCTGGATTGGTTCTTGGCTAGCACCTTTGGGTATCAAGGTATCTTTTACCCGTTTAGGGGTAGCAGTCGCCATGACATTTATTTCCTTACCATTTGTTGTTCGCACAGTACAACCAGTTCTCCAGGAAATGGAAAGGGAAGTGGAAGAAGCTGCTTGGAGTTTGGGCGCTTCCAAATGGCAGACTTTCTGGAAAGTTATATTTCCACCCCTGTTTCCGACAATTTTAACTGGTGTCGCCCTGGGTTTCTCCCGTGCTGTTGGTGAGTATGGTTCGGTAGTCATTATTGCTTCTAACACGCCTTTTCGAGATTTGATTGCACCTGTGTTAATTTTTCAGCGTCTAGAACAGTATGACTATTCTGGCGCAACTGTGATTGGCGTAGTGTTGTTGTTGATTTCATTGATTATGCTGCTGTGCATTAATCTTTTACAAGCTTGGGGTAGACGTTATGACGTTAAGTGATAAAACCAATCTTTCAACCAAAAAGCAACGAAATTTGGCTCCTACCATTTTGATTGGGATTTCCATCATCTATTTATTGTTCATTCTGTATATCCCAACGCTGAATCTGTTTTATTTTGCCTTTCGGAATGGAATTGGCCCGTTTTTTGCCAATATGACTACTCCAGCATTTCTTCATGCTGCCTGGCTCACCTTTATACTAGCTGTCATTACCTTACCTTTAAACACCATTTTTGGACTGTGTGCGGCTTGGGCGATCGCTCGTAATCAATTCCCCGGACGCGCTTTCCTCTTAAGTCTGATTGACTTGCCGTTTTCGATTTCACCTGTTGTGGCTGGGTTAATGATCATCCTACTTTATGGACGACAAGGATGGTTTGGTGATTTTTTACAGGAGCAAGGCATTAGAGTCGTCTTTGCTTTCCCTGGAATCGTTCTAGCAACAGCATTTGTCAGTATGCCTTTTGTCGCTAGAGAAGTAATTCCAGTATTAGAAGAAATGGGCAAAGATCAAGAAGAAGCTGCAAAAACACTAGGAGCAAATGGTTGGCAGATTTTTTGGCGTGTGACTTTGCCTCATATCCGTTGGGGAGTCCTCTACGGATTAATTTTGACAAACGCGAGAGCAATGGGTGAATTTGGCGCTGTTGCAGTAGTATCGGGCAATATCCGTGGTAGAACTCAGAGTTTACCTCTGTTTATTGAAGATGCCTATAAACAGTACGAAACTCAAGCTGCCTTCTCAGCAGCAGTTCTATTGGCACTGTTGGCGGTGGTGACAGTGATATTGAAGGAAATTTTGGAGCGCAGAACCCATTCAACTCGACGTGTACACTGATGCTGCGATTCTGCTGTGGTGTGTGGAATGTTCTGTATCTAATTTTCATCTGCATACATCGAATGTTATTTTATGACTTCATTCGTTTTTGAAAGCAGTAGCACGCGATTGCGTGTACGTTTACATATTCCTCAATGTTATTTGCAAGAACCTATAATTTCACAGATGATTTCTCGTCATGGTTTAACAATTAATATTATGAGGGCAGAGTTGGACAATCATACTCATCATCAAGGTTGTTTTGACTTAGAACTACGGGGTTCATTATCTCAAATTGGTAATTGTTTAAATTACTTGGAATTATTAAATATCAAGATTTTTGGTAAACCAAATACGGACGGCGATAGCTGGCATTGCTAAGTTTTGAAAACAAACAAATGTTGGAGGTCGCTGACACTTAAAATTGCCGCTACAAAGCCGAAGCCGACTTCGCAGCGCTTGATTTGTAATAGCCTTAATACCCTCTGGTAAGCCGCCCTATAGGCTTGAGTGAACCGTATTAATTTATGTATAGCAAGAATGATGCTAACACAAGCTAATTCAATAAGTTCAAGAATTTTTAAGTAATTTTAAGGAGAAATAACATCATCATCAGGCTAGAAATTTAGTATTATTAGAGAAAAATACTAAATATTGATAGGTAATTAGTATTTGAGTTGAGATAGACCAATTTAGAGGAAGGCAAAACTATGGGAATTGTGCTTCAAAATATTTCCAAACATTTCGGAAACTTCCATGCTGTAGACAACGTAAATTTGGAAGTTAAAACAGGTTCTTTGGTGGCTTTACTAGGCCCTTCAGGTTCAGGAAAATCTACATTACTAAGAATAATTGCTGGTTTAGAAGCACCTGATGCTGGTGAAATTTGGTTAGTGGGTGAAAATGCTACTTTTCACAGCGTTCAAGAACGTAACATTGGTTTTGTCTTCCAGCATTACGCTCTGTTTAAACACTTGACAGTGCGTGAAAATATCGCTTTCGCTATGAATCTGCGTAAGCATCCTAAGAACCGGGTTCACCAACGTGTTGAAGAACTTTTGGAATTGGTACAGATGCAAGGATTTGGCGATCGCTATCCTTCTCAGCTTTCTGGTGGCCAAAGACAACGGATAGCATTAGCACGTTCCCTGGCTGTACAACCCCGAATCTTATTACTAGATGAGCCTTTCGGTGCATTAGATGCCAAAGTCCGTAAGGATTTGCGTGCTTGGTTACGCAATCTGCATTCAGAAGTTCATGTCACGACTGTATTTGTTACCCACGATCAAGAGGAAGCAATGGAAGTTGCTGACGACATTGTGGTCATGAATCAAGGAAGGGTAGAACAAGTTGGTAGTCCGGCGGAAATCTATGACAATCCAGCCACACCATTTGTGATGAGTTTTATTGGCCCTGTGAATGTTCTACCTGGTAATGTTGGTCTCGTACCCAACAAGAATACAGTTTCTCCTAGTGACAAAGTGTTTTTACGACCACACGATATCTTGATTAAGACGAATGCCGACGACAACAGTACATCTGCGATCGTTGATCGAATTATTCATCTTGGTTGGGAGATTCGTGTGGAATTAATCTTGCGCTCTGGTGAAACACTCAATGCTTATCTCAGTCGAGAAGAATCTTATCAGCTTCAGCTAGAAAAAGGACAACGTGTCTACATCCAACCTAAACAAACAAAGGTATTTCCAGCTGCTTACGCCATAAGGTAGGAATGAGAAATATTTGGTTATAGAAACCGGGTTTCTATAAAAATCCGGTTTTTATGTATTCAAATTACTGCCTCATCTAAAAATTATTCATAGAATCTTTGGCAAATTATGGGCTGCGGAATCACGTTCATAAATCTTAATTTAGGTGAGGTAACAGCACATTTTTGCGATTAGGTTAGTCCAGTCTCATACTCAAATCAAGATTTTGAGAATTAAACATCGGTAATCTGATAAGCTTATAGTACTTTAATGAGATTTTAGTAAATTGTATCGGAGTAAACATTATTTTTAACTGTTTTCTCACTTAATGTACAATAAGCCTATCAGCTAACCGTAGTATGATAAATGAGAGTTCAAGAAAACAAAAGTATGGCCTCCTGGATCTGTCTGCCAAAGTGGAATATGCGCTCATAGCACTTTTAGAACTAGCTAACAATTTTGGTCAAAAAACTCCTGTCACTATGAGTGATATTTCTGCCAAGCATCCGATCCCAGAGCGATATCTAGAGCAAATTCTCACAAGTCTGCGGCGCTCTGGTGTAGTGCAGAGTCAACGTGGCTCTAAAGGTGGCTTTGTTTTATTGCGTGAACCTCGACAACTTACTTTGTTGGAGGTTGTGATTATGTTGGATGGAGAACAGAAAGAAAAAGAATTTCCTGGTGAAGAAAATTTAGAAAAAATTTTGGTGCATAACATTTGGCAGCAAGCAGATTCAGCTGCACAAGCTATTTTGAGCCAATATACCATCCAAGATCTATTTGAGCAGCGAGAAGCACGGTTGCAGAAAGGCCAGATGTATTACATTTAATAACATAAGAATACTGTTATGAAAATTGCCAAAAATATTACAGAGTTAGTCGGACGTACTCCACTGGTGCAGTTGAATAGGATTCCTCAACAAGAGGGAGCTGTAGCAAATATTGTGATCAAGTTAGAAAGCATGAACCCATCTGCCTCTGTGAAAGACAGAATTGGCGTAAGTATGGTGGAAAGCGCAGAGGAGGCAGGTTTAATTCATCCTGGAAAGACGGTATTAGTAGAGCCTACTTCTGGAAATACGGGTATCGCCTTAGCTATGGTGGCTGCTGCTAAAGGCTATCATTTGATTCTAACTATGCCAGATACGATGAGTACAGAAAGACGGGCAATGTTGAGAGCTTATGGCGCTCAATTGGAATTAACCCCTGGTATAGAAGGGATGCGGGGAGCGATCGCTAAAGCTGAACAAATTGTAGCGGAATTGCCCAATGCCTATATGCTACAACAGTTCAATAATCCAGCTAATCCAAAGGTACATCGTCAGACAACTGCTGAAGAAATTTGGGAAGATACCGATGGCAAGGTAGATATTTTGGTGGCGGGAGTTGGAACAGGCGGAACCGTGACTGGTGTAGCCGAGGTGATTAAACAACGCAAGCCAAGTTTTCAAACTATTGCTGTAGAACCAAGTAATAGTCAAGTTCTTTCCGGAGGGAGATCGGGAGCGCATAAAATTCAAGGAATTGGTGCGGGATTTATTCCAGCAATTTGCCGTCTAGAATTGATTGATGAGGTGATTGCAGTCTCTGATGAAGATGCGATCGCCTATAGCCGCAGATTAGTAAGAGAAGAAGGTTTATTATCGGGTATTTCTACAGGTGCTGCCTTAGCTGCTGCGATTGGGGTAGCCAAGCGAAAAGAAAATAGCGGTAAGTTAATTGTCATAGTTCAACCTAGCTTTGGCGAACGTTACTTGAGTACTTCGCTATTCAAGGATTTAGTGGAGTTGGAATTATCTGCATTCAATTAGTCAATAGGGAATTGGGCATTGGGAAGAAGAGGACAAAGGGACACGGGGAAATCTGAATGACGTTCTTGCCCCTTGTCTCCTTATCTCTCCCTCCCTGACTTCTGCCAGCCCTATTTTTCAAGCTAGTCAGCTACAAACCTACACTCTATTACTCCAATATAAAAGTCTGTAAATAATCTAGAGGAACCGTAAATACGTAATACAGTACTCCCACACCCAGAAGAACTACAGCTAAACTCGCCAGTAGTATCCAACGATCTGGAGGTTGATAGGTATCCTCGTCAATGTCTTGGCGAACAGCAAAATAATGTTGAGTTGAAAGTAACACTGTTAATATACCTACCAAGGCAAATGCTAAACCTAACTTCCAACCATTACCAGGAGGTTGTGGTGCTAATGGAGGGCGGATGATCCGCAAGCGCACAATCAAAACACCAAAACCCATAAGCGCAATCCCACTCCGCATCCAAGCTAGATAGGTACGCTCATTAGCCAAGTGATCTCGAACTCGATCTGATCTGTATTTCTTTTTTTCTAAAGTCTTGACTTCTAATTTTTCTACGTCTGTCTTCATCAGATTTACGTCTTCAAGGAACCGTCAAAATACTTATATTTAATTAATGTTATTTTATAAAATTTCTAGATAAAAAATTGCATAATCAACATTTATCTCAAATGAAAATCAATAATTTTTTTTTATTAAAATACAAAAATTGATAGACTACTAACTTGTTATTAACTTTAGCACCCTCTTAAAATCAATTAAAAGACTACCGCTGAATCAATGTAGGGTGGGTTAGCGACAGCGTAACCAACCATTGTTGTAGATTAATGGTGCGTTAGGACGATAATCCTAACGCACCCTACAAATTGGAGATTTTTTAATTAAAACTCTCTCAATTTTATGAATAATTAGATTACCGACTTTTACCCTAGCCTCCTGGTATTCACAATCAGTCGGGAATCTTATATTACTTAATCGTCAATTGTTGCAGTAGTCAATCCAGCATCAAGTGCGGCTTGTAAATTTTCAGGGATAAACCAGTTATCTTTGTCGCCAGACTGGATAAGTTTTAGAGGAGGAAGATTGAATTCAGTTTCTCCAGTTTCGGGATTGGTTGTAGCAACTAAGCGAGTTCCATGAACAATCTTAAAAGCTTGAGCTGGTGTGGCTTCCTGCCCTTCTGCGGCAGTTTGCCCAGGGATATAAACGCCTTGACAATCCCACTCGTCATCAGTTTCTGCACCACTAGGTAAAAGATATAATTGATTACTGTAGGTTGAGCTAGATTTTTTGGGTTTTTTACCATAGACTAACAGAGTCTTATCTGTTTCGTTACGACAAATTCCAACAGGTTCTTTGCTATTTTCCAAAATATATTTTTGGAATTTTAAATTAGCGATCGCTTGGTCAAGCTCTGATGTAGAACCTTGAGTTTGTTTATCTTGCAAAGCAGATTCTAATAATTTGGTGACTTCTACATAATCTGGATCGTCACTGATTTTCTTACCTGCCCAAGATGGTTGAGTGAACATCAAGTTTGCTAGTATTAATAAGCAAACAAGAGTAATCTTAATTAGAGTATTTTTGAATAGTTTCATATTTTCTCCTGAGAAAAATGATTTTTTTACAGATACTAACTACCTTATTTAGGGTATATTACGTACAATTCCTCATCTGTCTATTGATGCAATTTGCATATGAGAAAAATTTATTTTTGTTTCAGCCTAGACAATACTTCGGTTTCAGGTGATCCCAAAGAAAATCCATAAACTTCTTGCCATGCATTCTTGCCTACAATTAAGAGATAGGAAGCAATAGATATAACAGTGATTAAAATTAAGGCAGGAGTTTCTAAAGTGTGACTTTCTATCAAAATGGAAACACCTAATCCCATCAAGATAAAGGGAACTAAAGGATTACCGTAGCGAGAAATTGCAGATGCGATCGCACTTACCTGAGTTAAGCAATAAGCTGTATAACACCACACACTTACCATCACAAAGAAAACTGCCAAAATCACTAGTAAGCTATCCCATGTATGAGTGGCAAACATTGGCATATAGATACTGATGTTATCTCCACCATTGGCAATGGTAACCGCTGCGACACCGTAAGTTTGGGGTGAAAGGAAGTTGTACCACCAAGCTTGAGAAGATTCGGGGTTGTTTAAATCTTCTTGCTCGTTTGTCTCTGGATGTAATAAGCGACTGATCCCAATGATGATAGGAGCAATACCAAGTAACCCAATCCAGGATTCTGGAAAGATAAATCTGCCAAAAAAACTGGGTAAACTTGCAATCACTAGGAGACTAAAACCCAAATATTGACCGATGACGATGTGGCGACGGCGAAAGCAAGCATTGACTTGGGAAAAAAATAGTGACAGGACAACAATATCATCAAGGTTGGTAGCAATGAAAGCAGTGAGTCCTGTAGGGATAGCAGTCAGTAATCCACTCATGTTTGTATCTTGTCTCCTCAAGGGTAGTGATTCTCAACCGTCTGTATCAGTATCTAGTTGGGTGCTTATTGACATGGAGGTTGTGAGTTGTGAATATAGTATTGCTTAGTGATTGTGTAGTAACACAGAAGCGATCATTGATTGTTGGCAGTTAAATTCTGTAGTCATCAGCAAATAAACTCATGAATCGAACTGGTGCTTTGCTTTACCCAAGAAGCTTGTACCGAAGCCATAGTTTCACTCTATGGCTCTCCATCAATAAAAGCAAACATTCTTTTTTGTCAAATTCATAGACGTAATTTATTGATATGCAGATATAACTGCAACAATGTCATCAAGAATATATAAAATAATCTACATATTTCCGCCTAATTTACCGTATAATACTTTCAAGGTTTTCACAATCACTATCTTCAAGCCTGTACAGAGCCAAAATGACGCTGGAGCAGTTGCGAATTTTTTTAGCCGTGGCAGAAGTATTGCACTTTACCCGTGCAGCTGAAGCACTTTACATCACTCAGCCAGCAGTCAGTGCTGCGATCCAAAGCCTAGAGACAGAATATGGTGTTAGGTTATTTCATCGCATTGGTAGGCATATTGAAATCACAGATGCTGGAAAATTATTGCAGGGTGAGGCACAGAAAATTCTTGATCATGTAGAGTTAACAGAACGTTGCTTAAAGGAATTAAATAATCTGCAACGGGGAGAGTTGAAGTTAGGTGCAAGTCTTACGGTTGGTAACTATTGGCTACCTGAAAAAATCAGCCAGTTCAAGCAGTTATATCCTGGTATTTTTATCAACTGTAAGCTGGGAAATGCTGAGGAAATTTGTGAAGGTACTGCTGTCGGTATGTATGATTTGGGTTTAGTGACAGGGGAAATTAAAGCATCATTGCAGCAATGTTTAGAAAAGGAAGAAGTAGGAAGCGATCGCCTGCAAATTGTTGTTGGCAAATCTCACCCTTGGTATCAACGTAGCGAGATTTATCTAGATGAATTACTCAATACAGGTTGGGTGATGCGTGAGTCTGGCTCCGGTGCACAACAAATATTTGATCATGCCTTACAAAATTGGGGAATTGAACCCAGCAACCTCAATGTTGTAATTAACTTAAATACTAGCGAAATGGTGAAGGCAGTTGTAGAAAGTGGTGTTGGTGCGGCAGCAATTCCAGAATTTATGGTGAAAAAAGAATTGCTACTAGGGACATTGCACGCCGTGAAAATTATCGATCCCCAAAAACAATCTAGTAAAAAATTAGAAATTGTTCAGCCTGTTTGGAAACTGAAACACCGTCAACGTTTTCATACACGAGTAATGATAGCTTTTGAAAATCTCCTGATGGAGGATAAGGTGCAAGTAGCTTAATTAGTAGATAAAATTATGAAAATTAAAAGGCATAGCTCCCCGACTTTTTAGAAAAGTCGGGGAGCTTGATTTTCAGTTACGTTTAACTAAAATCACCAGACATGCACAACTTGCTGCTAGCTTAAGCAAGCTTAAAGATTCTGTTTTTAAAATAATGATTGCACCTATGATTATTAATACAAAGGAAAAAATATAGCTAGAATATCGACTTAAAATATTGGCAATTTTTGCTTGAGAAGTAAATTTATAAGCTAGATAACACCACACTGCTATTAGTATAAAAAATACACCAACAATAATCAGAAAATTGCCTAAATCACCACTAGCAAATAATGGCACATAAACGCTAATATTATCACTGCCATTGGCGATAGTGATGGCTGCAACGCTGTAAGTCTGTGTATTGAAAAGACTTGTAGTATTTAAATCTTGATACTCAACTGTGGGAACTACAACCTCACCACAATGCGCTGCCTCTTGAGTTTCATCTTCTTCTCGATTGATCAAACTGCTAATACCCATCGCCATTGGTATTAATCCCAGTAATCCAATCCAGTTGGGTGGTATGACTAATCCACCAAATAATCCAGTCAGGCTAGCAATAATTAACACTGTAAAGCCTAAATACTGGCCAGCAACAATATGCTTAGATCGGAAGGTAGAGTTTAACTGAGAAAACAGTAGCAATAAAATAACGATATCATCAATATTAGTGGCTATGAAAGCTGATATTCCGACTAAGAGTGTAGTAAACAACTCACTCATCTCAGTATATCCTGATTTGTTTGCTTAATATTTTATTGTTCTGTAATGATTTTTGACAATACCGCATGATTAATATTACCACAATTATTACTGAGGCAATTATTGCTTTTACTGCCACCAATATTGACGACTTTATTATATTACTACTATTTTTTTCACAGCTAAATTATCAATTTCGTCGTCGCCATATTTTCATCGGTCAATATCTTGGTTTTATTGCTATCATTATTGTTAGTTTACCAGGTTTTTTAGGTGGTTTAGTAGTACCAAGAGCCTGGATAGGATTGTTGGGAATACTACCCATAGTGATTGGTATTAAGCAATTAGTGAGTCAAGAAGTAGAAGATTCAGAACTTCAGACTGTAACTACTGATTTCAATCCATCTACTAATAAAAATCCAGTTATAAATTTTATTTTGAGTATTTTTAGCCCTCAAACTTATAAAGTTGCTGCAATTATCTTTGCGAATGGTGGTGATAATGTTGGTATTTATATTCCTTTATTTGCTGGTTATAGATTAGTAGAATTATTAGTAATTATTATAGTGTTTCTAATCATGAAAGGTGTTTGGTACACCGTTACTTATTTATTAGCTCGTCAAAAAAAAGTAGCTCAAGTTTTAAGTCGCTATGGTAAAACTGCTGTACCCTTTATATTGATTGGCTTAGGTTTATACATTATGTATGAAAGAGGTACATTTTCTCTCTTGCTTTAGAAATAATAAGTTAATAGTAAAGTGGAATATCCCAACTCTGATCTAGTATTGTCATACTTTGCTAATTAATAGCCATGCCCCATGCAAATGCATCTAATAAACTAGCTTTAAGCTTACCATCACCAATATAGAGTAAATCATAAACCGCAATGGTTTCTGCGGCGCAGCTTGACAAATTTTAGCCCCTAGTAATACTCCTGGTACTGAGCCAAGCCATATTGGTAAGACTAAACCCCAGTCAACTGTTCCCAAGGTAAGATGTCCAAAAGCGGTGAACAGTAAAAGAATTGCAGCTTGAGAAATATCTGTACCAACTAACTTTCGTGCATCTAAGCGGAAAAAAGCAATCAGCACCAAGGCAAACATTGAACCGGAAGCGACGCTGGTTAAACCGACAATACAACCTAAAAATGCTCCTATACTTACAGTCTGCAAGCATCCTAATTGGGTTGTTAAATCAAATTTTGGTAATTCAGGTAATTGAAGCTTTGGGAAGAAAGTCAACAGCAGCATTTGCACCAACGCCAAAACTGTAACTAACAGAATCGTCATACCTAACAGGTGCAGCATGATTTCGTTCAGGTTATGTTCTGCCTTGTGTTTAATCAGGTGCAGTATGCCTATCCCGAATAGAGAACCAGGAACACTTCCCAAAGCTAGCCATTTCACTACCTGCACATCAAGGGTTTGTTGCTGCCAATGTTTAATGCTACCAACAACTTTCATGAGTGTTGCTGCAACGACATCAGAACTAATAGCTACGGCAGGTGGTACTTGAAAAACAAAAATCAACATTGGGGTGATTAGGGAAGCACCACCAATTCCCGTCAAACCAACAAAAATACCAACTAGAAAGCTGAACAGAGGCAATAATAAAAAATCCATACTCCTATCCTTGACCGGGGTTTTCTCAATGCGGCTTTGTTTAGCTGAAACTAAAAGATTGGTTGTAACGCTCTTGTACAGAACGTTTCGCGCAACTGCAACTTTTAATCGACTGCTCGAAAATCACCATAAAACACTAAAACCTGATTGACTTACCGTATTTTAAGATTAAAATATCGTAAAAGTCTATATTTCTGTGAAGAGATACAAAATGTTGATAAAATTTTACACATACGCTTTAGCCGCTTTGTGTGGCAAAGTAATTGCCAGGCTGTATCTACACTTCAGTAGTAAAAATACACTAGTTTTACAAAAAACTACACTAACTACTACAAATTACTGTACTTAAGATGACAGAGTTAGACAAAATCAACAATGAGAATCAAACATTGCGCCTAAAGCCACAATTGGTTATGGAGTTTGTGCAGAAACTGTTAGTTACTCATTGGCGTTCTTTGTTACTGCTGTTCGTTGGGGTGTATTTACCACTACAATTTTTTGGACTACTAGCGTTAGAGGTACGGCAAAATGAGGGCGGCTTTCCTTGGGATTTACCGATTTTGGTGAGGATTCACTCTGTAGCCCAGCCCCAGTTAGACGTATTTGCTGCAATGTTAACTAAACTGGGTTCGTTTTGGAATGTATTACCCATCCTCAGCGCGATCGCACTAATTTTACTAATGCAACGTCGCTGGCGATCGCTGACTTATTTACTGATTACTGCTGCTGGTAGTCTGACTATCAATCGCACAGCCAAGGAGTTTTGGCATAGAGTACGTCCCCATCTATGGGATTCTATTGCACCAGAGTTTGATTATTCTTTCCCCAGTGGACATGCCATGACAAGTATGACCTTGATTGCCATTTTGGTAGTTTTAACTTGGGGTAGTATGTGGTGCTGGCTGACAGTAATTTTGGGTGGTGTATTTATATTGGTGATAGGCTGGACGCGTCTATATTTAGGAGTTCATTTTCCTAGTGACATTATTGCAGGTTGGATGGTAGCGATCGCTTGGGCAATGGACGTGAGTTTAATTATTCGACCTTTATCACAGTCAGCAAATACGATCAGTGAACAGCCAGTAAGTGAAACAAAATTGCTTCCTGAAGAACAACATTTAATCAATGAGGAATGAAATTTTTTAGTTTTTAGTATAGGTCTTTTTCATACAATTTAGATACGTGTAAACCCTATATTTTTATGTTTTAAATTTCGTTTAAGGGGTAGACTTTTTTAATTTTTTCTTTTAAAGTACATAAAGTGGATAGATTTACTGTACAAACATGATTAGTAGCAAAAAGAGCCAACAAGAGTTGTTATCACAAACTTCAGAGAATTTACCCAAAACCTTATTGCAGAAGCTTAGAGGTGGATTTTTCTTAGTGATTGGATATCTACTATCACCATTGTGCTGGTGGAATGATTTAATATTCAATTTACCAATAGCTTATTTTTTCGGCTATATTTGTAGTCTTTTTGCTCCTAAATTACTTATGCCTGGTGTCATAGTTGGTTATTGGCTATCTAATATTATTGGGATTCTCTTGATGCAAGCAGGTGCAATCGATATGTTTCAAAAAGAATCTCAAGAACGTAATTTAAAAAAGGAATTACTGACAGGTTTAGTTTCTTCAACTGCCTATACCTTTTTAATTCTGGCTCTAATCCAGTTTAAAATCATCGATACTCCTAATTTATTCTCTGGTAGCTAATCAAAAACCCAGTCTTTAAAACTGGGTTTTTTAATATAATCCAATTATTTCCTTTTTAAAATTTCATGTATATTTAAAAGCTTAGGAGCATCTTTAGTCATAATTAAAGGTAATTTACCATCCCATTTTTCTAGCGCTTGTCTTTCTAAAATTTCATTAGTCAAACTATCACGTAGTAATTTATTTACTTCTGCTTCTCCCTTTGCCAAATTTACTTTAGCCGCTGCCTCTTTAGCTGCCTTCAGTGCGATAAAATCTGCTCGTTTAGCATCTTGTTCAGCAATCTGTTTTGCCTCTACTGCTTCAGTAAATTTATCTGAAAAATTGATATGAACTAATGAGATATCATCAACTGCAATATGATATCCATGTAATCTTGTTGTTAATGTGTTATCTACTCCAGATTTTACTTCTCCTCGTTTAGTGACAATTTCTTCTGCTGTATACTTTGCCATCACTGCTTTTAAAACTTCTTCTACTGCGGGATTAATAATTTTTTCAACTACGTCTTTTTCATCACCAATCTCTTGAAAAATGACATTAGTTTCTTTAGGTATAATATGCCAATTTAATGCTACATCTGTAAATACATCTTGCAAATCTTTAGAAGAGGCTTCAGCAGATATTTCTTGTTTTTGAACTCTCACACTAATTCTTTTGACTGTATTAACAATGGGAATTATGATATGGATTCCCTCATCCAATATTGTTGCTTGTACTCTGCCAAACTGCATCAATACACCGCGTTCTCCTGCATTTACAACCACAAAAGGTGTCAGCAAAATTGTGATTAGAAATAATAATGCAGTTAGTTTACCAGCATTATTAGTAAATTTAATTTTTTTCATATTATCAAGAGAATTATTATTGTGTTTTTAGAATTTATTAAAAATTATAATATTAAATACATTACATTGATGGGGTTAAAGTAGTTAATAAATTTGAACCAGACTGTTTCTCTCTGCGCGATCGCTATCATGGGCAGTGGCTTAAGTGGTTCTACTGTGGGAGCGAATATTTTGCGAAATGCAACTATATCAATTTAGATTAAGTAGCCGTCATGAACTGCGTACTGAAGAGGACACGGCGACACGGAGACACAAAGACGCGGAGAAATTTTAATCGTAAGTGATTAGCCAGACTTGATATGAATTATCAAATTTAAAAAACTTAAGCCAGGGGGTAATCCCTGGCTTAAGCATTTATACAGTTAGCTTTGATTTCAGATTACTGTTACTTACTGATACTGATACGGATACTGAGCCATCATTCCTGGAGGTACTACTGCATCTTCCAAATCAGCTCCTAGCAGGTTTGCTCCCTGTATATTGGCAGTTGCAAGGTTTGTTTTTTGTAAATCTGCCTTTTGTAAGTTTGCTCCAGAGAGATTTGTTCCTTGTAGATTCGCTGCTTCTAAATCTGCATCATACAAGTTTGCCCCAGCGAGATTTGCTCCTGCAATATTTGCTTTACTCAAATCTACCTCCCGCAAATCTGCTGCTTGTAGGTTTGTTCCCTGCAAATTAGCCTTTTCTAATTCTGCTTTTTGCAGGTTTGCACCCTCTAAATTAGCTGATTGCAGATTAGCCCCTTCTAGTTGTGCCTCATAGAGGTTGCATCCAACACATTCATTGGTTGTTAAGAGGCGTCTAACATTTGCTGCAACAGGATCTACAGCCCACATTGTTGGGGGTGTGGCTGGAGCGGGAGATACTACGGTTGGAGGTACAGATTCAGTAGGCGTGGGTAGAGTTTCTGATTGAGACTGAGCTAGAGCATAAGGCTGATCTAACAGAGAAAATACCGCAACAAATGCTAGAAATACAGCACTTAAAATCCAAGAAGCTAATTTTTTTGAAGTTAGTTTGTTCATTAGTCTCTTCCTCTTAGAGTTGTTAATTTTTATTATTTGCGTTTAATTCACCTTGACTTTAAGATAAAACCAATCAAACTCTCAAAGCAAACATTATTATTTTTCCTAACAATAGATAAAAGTGATGATTTACTTTTGCTCTGATCAGCTATTTTTTTAGCTTTTTATTTCTAATTGTTGAATTATGTTTGGAAATACTAAATATAATTGCTTACTATTAGCTATTCTTGTCATTTCTTATCATTATTCCAGCTTGTCTGTATTTACCCAACGATTGACGAACTTGTTATCTTGTTTACGTACCCTGACTTGTACTTGTTTAGAACCTAGCTTGATTACTTCGGCGGGAATTCTTTGGATATGATCTGAGTCAGAACGAGCTTTATAAAGCCAAACAACTCTTTCACCCACAAAATATTTATGATTTTTGCTTAATTGCGATTCTTCATCCGCCCAAGCGGGAGAAATTCTTACTAAGTTGAGCAAAAGCATGAAGATTATTAAAGCTATTTGGAAAAATTTCATCGTCATTACATCCGTATCAGGTATTCAATACCTAATTTATACACACTTGCAATCAATTTTGTACTATCAACTGAAAAGCAAGCGGAATTTTACTTTTGTATAATTCATTTAAGAGCATCCCTGAAAGTTGTTTATAGCTTGGCATTTTCCCTGATTTATCAATTAATTTATGGGTGGAGATAGCCAGAATTTACATTGACTAATCACTAGTAGAAATACACTAGCAGTTTTCCCAATTAGATGAAGGTAATATGCTTTTCATTAAGGCGCGATCACCTCATCTCTAATTGAAAAGTGTTGCCACAATGGGAAAAAGTTGAAATGTGCCGCTTTTCATCATGATGGAGAAACCAAGCCAGATCAACACTACCGGGAAAACTTTTCGACCATAACGAGCCAAAAGCGGTGCCATGAGAGGATTACGAGTTAAATTATAAGAGAGGAAACACCACAGTCCGACAGTCAAGTAACAAACACATAAAATTACGCCCAAACTTGGAAGATTGCTACTAGCAAACAAAGGTACATAGATACCAATATTGTTTCCTCCATTAGCAATAGTTACTGTTGAAACACGGTAAGTCTGGGGATCGCACAGAGTTGCGAGTAATGATTTTTTACGACGTCTAGATTTGACTGAATGATTAAAGTCAATAGACACATCTTGGATGGTGTTTCCATCATCATCTCGACTCATGAGATTAATGATACCAATAGAAATTGGAAGTATTCCTAGCAAACCAATCCAAGCTTCTGGAAGAATTAAACCACCGAAAAAACCAGGCAAACTAGCAAATACTAGCGCGGTAAATCCAACAAATTCACCAACGATAATATGTTTGGGACGAAAGGCATGATTGACTTTTCCAAAGAAAGCCGTCAAGTATATATTGTCATCAAAAGTAGTTGCAAAGGCAGCAGAAATTCCAATAACTAATGTACCAGTTAGCCAATCCATAATTGTTGCTCACAATATTTCAAGTTTGTTGATTGAAATCCTTCTCTGCTTCTAGAAGTGAGGGCAGTTCAGAATCTAGTTCAATTTTTGTGTTATTGATGGCGATCGCCATTTATTTAATTCAAATTTTTTCTTCGCCAGGTAGCTTGTTCTTAATATTATGATTTTGGTCAGATAAGAGCAAATATTCTTTGTTTTGAAAATAATAAATTAAATTTATTAAAAAATAATTAGTTTAAATTAGCTATAAATAGAAATTCACCGCAAATACCACAGTATAAACGGGAGAATAATTTTTGATTATCAAAAAGGGCAAATGACACAGAACCAAGGTTTCCGGTTGCAAGCTTTATACCAATTTTCCAAATTAAGGCTACACATAGTTTGTAGTAGCGCTTAAGCGCAATTACAAACCTTTTTCCATCTGTAGCCAAAATTTAGGGAAATCGTATTAGCAAAGATTATGTAGAATCTCCAAAAACATCTCTAGCCTCCGTCATTAAACAGAAACCGATAATTGCCACAGTGAGTACAGCTAAACCACGATTTTCTAAAGTGTGGCTATCAAGCAAAATGAAGATACCCAATCCTATTAAGACAAAAGGAATAAAATAACTGCCGTAGCTAGTGAAGAGTTTAGTAAGTTTAGGAACTTGAGTAAATCGATAGGCGGCATAGCACCAAACCGCAACTAAAGAAAAGAAGACTGTCAGAATCACTCCCAAATCTTCCCATGTACTGCTAGCGAATAACGGCACATAGATACTGAGATTATCACCGCCATTAGCGATGGTTACAGCTGCAACCCCATAAGCTTGAGGTGAGAACAGGCTAGCTAGCCAGGAATTGTGGAACTGTTCGGGTTCTAGTGGGGTTTCATCCTCATCACTCTCTGGATTAAGCAAACGATTAATACCAATGGCAATTGGAACCGTACCCAAAAGTCCAATCCAAGCTTCTGGAAAAAGCCTACCACCAAAGAAACTGGGCAAACTGGCAAGCACGAGTGCCGTAAAACCTAAATACTGTCCGATGACAATATGTTGATGCCGAAAGTTTGCATTAACTTGCGAGAAAAACAGTAGCAGAACTACAATATCATCCAAATTAGTAGCGGCGAAGGCAGCAAATCCAGTTGAAATTGCAGTGAAAAAGTCATTCATTTTATTTATCTTTTAAAAGTGCAGAAGTCAGTTCAGAGCGAGATTCTACTCTTACTTGATTAGGGTTTTTCTGAGCTGCTTTGACAATTTCATCTAACTCTAATTGAAAGAGTCTAGTATTATCACCACCACCTGCTGAAATCCAAGGCATTCTACCATCCCATTTAGCGATCGCCTGTCGTTGTAAAATTGCTGGTGTCAGCGATTCCATAATTAATTGGTGTGCTTTGGCTTCTCCTTTAGCTAAATTTACTTTTGCTTTTGCTTGATTTTCTGCTTTCATAGCTATAAATCCTGCACGTTTAGCTTCTTGCTCGGCAATTTGTTTTGCTTCTACTGCCTTATTAAACTGCTCTGTGAAATGAATATTTACTAGAGAAATATCATCTATTTCTATATTGTAAGTTGCCAATCGAGAGGTTAAGGCTTGATCAACCTCAGCTTTCACCTCTGTGCGTGTGGTAATTATTTCTTCAGCTGTATACATTGCCATCACTGCTTTTAAGACTTCTTTAACAGCAGGGTTAATAATACGATGGACAACAGCTTTTTGATTTCCTATACGTTGAAAAATGATATTGACTTTTTCTGGAGCAATGTGCCAATTCAATGCCACATCTGTGTAAACATTCTGAAGATCACGAGATAAAGCTTCAGCAGAAATCTCCTGGTTTTGCACTCGTATACTTAGCTGTTCGACAGTATTAACAATTGGGATTACTGGGTGAATTCCTTCAGTGAGAATTTCTGGTTGCACCTCACCAAAACGCATCAAAACTCCTCGCTGTCCAGGATTGACAATCACAAAAAAGCTGCAAATAATGGTCAAAACTAACAACAACAAAACAATTCTTACAATCGCTTGAATATCTTTATTTTGTTTTGATGCCGAATTTTGTTTATTAATAGTCTTTGCAGATTCTAGATTAATTTCTCTAGTCTCTTCAACAAAATTTGGATTGTGAGCTAAATTTTGTTTGTGAATACTCGTCGCCGATTCTAAGTTCATAGTTTTATCTTTCCTAATAAAAACATCTTGATTTAAATTCAGTTCATCTTCTTGTTTTTTCACAAATATCGATATTTAATATTTCCTGAGCTTCTGGTGTAACTCGCTTAGAAAATCCCCAGATAAACAAAAATACAATTAAAGTTAGCATCAACCACTGAGGCGGTACATGGTCTGGTATTAAAGCTTTAAACATTAATCTCACGCCTACACCAAATACTGTTAAATAAGCAGCATCTAACAAATAGGTAAACTCAGACAGCCAGTGTACAAATAAGCCAGCCATAAATCGCAGGGTGATAATACCAATAATGCAACCAGTCAAAACTAACCATGTTTTACTAGAGACTGCAACTGCGGCTGTGACACTATCTAGAGAAAATGCCAAATCTGTAAAAGCAATTAAAAGAATAATTTGCCCAAATTGATAATTTTTATCTTTTGGAGAGTCAACAGTTTGCTCTTCTGCTATATTCGGGTAAAAATAGTTCCAAAAATGCTTTAGAGATAACCACAAAAGGTAAAGTGCTCCTCCCAACTCAAACTGCCAAAACTGGATCACCCACGTTGCTGTAAAAAGTAAGGAAATTCGTAGAACCAAGGCAATAATTAATCCCCAATTTAGAGCTTGACGTTGTTGTTGTGGATCTTCAATATCTTGAGCTATTGCTGCTAAGGCAACTGCATTGTCAGCAGACAGAACAGTTTCTAAAGCGACTAATACCAGTAAAAGACTAAAGGTTTTAATAGATAAATCTGCAACCAAGTGTCCAGTTAGCTGTTCTAACATTCTGATTTCTCCAGTAATTCCCATACTTAGACATTGAGTTATGAAAATTTATTTTAATGAAAATAGGGTTAGGCTTGAGGATTTCAACATCTGCATCTAAAATCAAAATTCCTATTAGTTCCCGCCCTATTTAATCACCCAAAAAATTAACTCAATATCGATTTGACTAACTTTGTTACAATCTCGAACTTAGCCATTATCTCCACTTGTCAATGTATTGGGAATGCGAGAATCAACAAAAGCTTGCGATACATTCGGGATAAACCAATCTTTTTCACCAGGTTTAACAAACTTGGCATTAGGAAGATTGAATTCTAATTTAGAAGTATCTGGGTTTTTCTTGACTAAAAGTTGTGTCCCATCCATAATCTTGATGGCAACAGCACCAGTTTTATCCAATCCTGCAATTTTCACATCACCAGGCAGGTAAACACCCTGACAATCCCATTGATCTGGTGTAGTTTGCCCGTTGGCTAGAAAGTAAAGTTGATTGCTCTCAGATTCTTCTGACTCTTCGCCAGCATTACCGTAAATTGCCAAGTTACTGCCAGTCTCGTTGCGACATTGTCCCCAAGCTATCCCTGACTCTATCGCTGCTTTTTGAAACTCTAATTCATCAATTTGACGTTGTAAATCTGCGGAAATTGTACCTTCAGTATTTTTCTTCAATTCTTTGATAGTTTTTGTGACTTCGATGTAGTCTGGATTTTTTTTGTAGCTAGGATCTGCCCAAGAGGGTTGGGCGACAAGTAAGTTAACAAACAGAACTGCAACTACAAGTGCAACTTTCAGAAGTTTCATGATTTTTCTCCTTTGATAACTAGAGATTTTTTGGCAAACTTTTAGGCAGACTAGATGTTTGATATCTAGGTAAGGCTGTGTTAACAGAATAATTTATCGTCTGCTGTTGTTGCCTGAGTTCATTGGCAACCTTGGTTTTACTTTAGATTTTCTCGCTGATACGGTCAAACGTATTTTTTGTTTGAAACAATAACCAGAAGTAATTGAAGTTTGCAAAAGCCAATAAAACTCACTTAGATATTCTTCCCGCACCAATACTGCTCGCCAAAACCTATGGCTCTATTCGCTTAATCGAGAGAGATGAATTTCAACAGTTTTGACTTACCTTTTGCTGTTTGTCTTTTAGTCTTTGAAAGCATCGTAGTCAGAGCGATCGCTTTGACAGCAGCTAAAGCAATCTCTAAAAAGACTAAAACTAGCAGTGCCAAAAAATATGCACTCTCATTTCTCCGACTTTGTCAAGAAGTCGGAGAACTGCATTTTTAATGTATTTGTGTTGATTTACTTGATTAATATGCTGCTATAAAGCTATAAATTAGCCCAGAAAGTGCTAGAAGCGTCATCATCGTATAAGTAAAATCTTTTTGCCACATATAAGCAAATACTGAAAGTGCAACACGAATTACAGGAATAGCAATTAATTGTAGAAGCCCAAATATAATGATACTGTTGTAGCTACATGACAAAATGCCTCTGAATACAAGCTTGGGAGCATCTAACACAGATGGTTGTCCTTCAAAAAATTGGTAGTTAGCAGGTTCTGTACCATAGCGAATTAAATATAAAATTCCACCTACCAAAACTGTAGAACAAGCAAGAAGAACACCATATTTTAATAAGCTGCTGATTAACTGCTCAAATTGCTGCTCGTTAGATGTTTTTGCGTAATTATCCTGGCACGCAGATTTAGACATACTTTGTTCATCATTATCACCACTACCAAAATGATGAAAATTAGATAGATGCATCTTAAAATCCTCCGGCTAAACTGTTGTAAACCATTTTTAATGCCATGACCACAAGTACTAAACTAAAGACAATTCTCAAAGTTTGAGTATTAGCCCCTACTAAAGTTTTTGCCCCTAATAAAGCACCAGGCAATACGCCCAACATCACGGGCATTGTTACCGCTGGCTCGATATAACCCCATGCTAGGTACAAACTCGCTGATGCTGCTGCTGTCACACCAATCATAAAATTACTGGTGCTTGTGGAAACTTTAAACGGCAAACCCATAGCCTGATCCATTGCCAAAACCTTGAATGCACCGGAACCAATGCCAAGTAACCCAGAAAGCACTCCTGCTACAAACATGATGCAAAACCCAATTGGTACACAATTAACTTGGTAAGACATCAGCCCATTAGAAGTTGGATAGGTGCTATTGAGTTTGAGATTTATAGCTAGAGGATCGGGTGAGTTATTCTCATCATGTTTAGACTTTGGTCGTCCTGATAGGTAAGCTGAATAAAGTAGAACGATCGCAAGTACAACTGTGAGTGCTTTCATAGAAATGAAAGAAGCAATTAAAGCTCCAATTAACGCTCCGCCTATGGTTGCTACTTCTAGAAACATTCCTAACCGCAGATTAGTATAGCCTTTCTTGATATATGTAGATGCAGCCGTGCAAGAAGTAGCAATTACAGACACCAGTGAAGCACCAATTGCATATCGGATATCAATTCCAAAAACTGAAGTTAACAAGGGTACAATGACAACTCCACCCCCTAATCCAGTTAGCGCCCCTAAAAAGCCAGCCAGGAATGAGCCAATAAAAATTAACAGGGAAAATTCTAGGATATTCACCGTTCATCCCCCAAATAAATGTATAAAAAGATTGTGGTTTTCTCAATTACTAGTTTTTATTAAATAGAAATAGCTAATTTTAATACCAAACTTGGTAAAAACTATTACTAAATTTTGAAAGGTGATAGCCCACCAATCTTGTTTCTGGATTTAACCTAGAAACGCTAATTAGAGCCTCTAGCTCGGATTGAAAATGGTGTAATATATCAAAAACCCTAGTTTTACTCTAAATTTATTAGTAGAAAGAATCAAATACTATTTTTTTCAGAATAATAATTAAAAGTAATGCCTAGAAAATATATCAGAAAATTGTTTTAATCACCGATTTTTAAATTTAATTTGATGAAATAAAACTTATTTACTAAACTGAAGGTGTTAAGAACTAGATTGTACTAGATGAGCGATTTTGTTCTTGATATTTTCGCAATGTGATAAATGCCAGGATAGCAACTACCGTTAGATAAATACGCTGTAACCATACATTACTCAATTTGAGAGTAATCTGACCTCCAATTATCCCACCTAAAAACATCGTAATACCAAGGATTATTCCCAAATAATAATCTACTATTCCTTGATATATAAAAATACTTGTGGCTATCAAGGATGAAAAAATATTAATAAACTTAGTAGTTGCGATCGCCTCCACAAATGTCATCCGAAACAGCATGACATAAGCCGCCGTGAGTAGAGTTACATAACCACCACTAAAAAAGCCACCATAGATACCAAGGATGAAAGTAGCTACATAGCCTGCAATTTCTCCTATACGTGGAGGTATCACTTCAATTCTGGTACCTTGAGTATTACGAGTAATCACTGATAATATCGTCACTATTATCATTGAAATAGAAATTACTAATGGCATTGATTTGGAAGGCAAAATCAGTACAAGTAGTGCTCCCAAAAATGACCCTACTATAGTTAATAACGTCAGTAATGGTAGTCGTTTGATCTGAATGATTCTTTTACCAATAAAAGGTAAAGTTCCACCAATACTCATTAACGTTAGTGCAAGCATATTAGTAGCGATCGCAGTACGTGGCTCTACTCCAAATTCAAGCATCAAAGGCACAGTTATCAAAGATGTACTACCAGCAATAACGCTAACAATGCTGGCTATAAAAAAGATTCCACTAAGAAATACTATTTGATAAATGTCCATAATTTATTTTGACTATTAGTAAATAGTTTAAAGTCATTTTAGTATTAATTTAATTACTAAACTGATTCTCCGCGCTTACTCAGCGTGCCTTTGCGTTTAAAAATTCCCCAGCAGATAGCGAGAAAATTCAATTTAGAGTGGAAGCAGCTGAGAGACTGAGCGATAATCGAGAAGTTATGGTCGCAGATATTCTCAAAAATTCTGGAGTGCAAGCTTTGGCAGTAGATGGCAACATTTCAGCAGTTCAAGAAGCTGTTGATTTTCATCTGAGGCTACTGGCAGATTATTTTAATTGATGGTAATGGCGCAGCTTTACCGATTATTAGCGATCGCCCCTTTTGGCTTTGTCAAGTTACTCTTACCTGTCGTAGAAACTCGATATTTAACTTTAGCTTCTCTCCTAGCCAAAGAGAATAGTCTGTATGATCTGCTACATCATCGCCAGTTGTCGGATGAATAAGAATATCTAATCCTGCACGATTGAGCATTAACCAGGGAACAACCTTACCAAACTGCTCTGGAGAGAATGCAACTTGATACATTGCTTTTGGATGGGGGCCGATGGGCTGTTCATGCCAGCGTCCAAGCTGTACATTAAAATCAGCGCCTAATCCTTCGCGTATATGTGCAGCCGCCTCACGAGTTGTAGTATCGAAGTAAATATGGGCGTGAAAACCAGTGATTTTAACAGTGTTATATTGCATAAGTTTTAGCTCTACTTTTACCCGGTTTGGATTTTCGATTTTGGATTAGGAATACTTGCATTTTAAGTAAGATTTCGAGCCTGCCATGCAAGCATAGAAGGAGAATTCTTGTGTTCAAATTTTATCAAGTGCGATCGCAAGAAGGCGGGTGCGTTGCACCATCACTTCACAAACGCTTACCCATACTAACAACATCATCAATTTTGAAACCAAGGCACTCGTAATACAACTTATGTAATACTCTAATTAATTTACTCCTAAAAATCTATCAATTTAGTGTAGATTTAAAATAAAGATATAGAAATAAAGAATGTGGGAATACTAATAGAACTTTTGTAACAGAGCGATCGCCATATTTTAAATTTTAATGTTGCCGATAGTTATGTTTATGCTAAAAGCACATGATAATTTTCCTATTTTTACATGAATCACTACATTAGTGTCAGCACTGTAATCAGAAACATTATTGATAAAATTTACTTTCTTGCTTATATATGAAACTATACTACATTACCTTAAATAATTCAGATGAAGCGCGTCAGAACGGACGTGTTTTGTTAGAGCAAAAACTAGCCGTTTGTGTTAACTGGTTTCCGATTACCTGCGCTTACGTTTGGCAAGGAGAAGTTAAAGAAGAACCAGAGGTGGTGTTAATTGTGAAAACTCAATCAGGTTATCGGGATGAGATTGAAAAGGTAATTAACCAGTACATTAACTACACTAACTTTATTGCAGAAATTTTACCTGCGGAAATTAATCAAAACTTCTTGGAATGGCTGAACGCTGAAGTTCCCATTTTAATTAAAAACTTCAGTCTTATATCTGGCAATTACTGTAAGCATTTTCACTAAACCAAGGTATACAATCACTAATATTTAAAGCTGCTGCTAATTCAACATCAAATTCAAAACCTTTAGCAATCAACTCTTTTCCAGAACTGCAATTTTTTAAGTGTGCTAGCAAATCTTTTTTAAAATAATTAAATGCTGCTACAGCAGTTTCTGCTTCTGGAGAGAAATTACCATTCAAGAAACTAAGGATTGCTCCAGCACCAATTAAATCTTCAAAAGCTGGACGTAAGCTACCATCTTCCCATTTTTCACCTGCGGCAATCACTGCAATTTTCGATCCATATTTTTGAGCAAATTTTGCTACCGCCTCACAGTTTCGCAAGCAACCAGCGATAGTAGGAGTCTTTCCAGTTAGTAAAGTTAGGGAAGAACCATTGGGTGATGGGATCACCAGCTTAGTTCCCACAGGAATTTTAGTCAGAGATGCAGGGGAAAGTGAATAGCCATCTTTGGCGAAACGACTTTTTGACAATTCTGCTTGCACAGACTTTGCATATTCAAGTGCAGAGTCATCACGCCATTGATATGGATAAATAATTGCACCATTATTTGTAGCAATTTCTGTTGCAGTTGAAAAAGATAGAACATCAACAATAATAATTATGTCACTAATGGGTGCAAGTTGAGAGGCTCCTTTTGTACCCCACTCACAACGTATTTCAAATTCTTCTTGATCAAAAATCATTGTTTTTACTAATGCTGTTGCAAGTCTTCCACTTCCAATACTATAGATGGGTTTCTATATGCCTTGATTTCAATCAAATTTCCACTTGGATCAATCAATAGCATCTTCGCTTGTTCTGCGTCAGTACCCATAAAAGAAACATTTGGCTTTATCTTAAATTTAACTTTCATTTGATTAAAACGATGTGCAAGAATATCCCAATCTTGCCACGCTAAAATTGCACCAAAGTGACGCACACCATGTTTATCCGTAGGTAACACTTCAGAAGGCAGTTCGTGAAAAGTAACCTGTCCTCCAAAAAGAAATATGTCGAGCCATTTGTCACGTACACGACCAACTTTAGCACCAAAAGTAGTGACATAAAAGTTCTTAGTTTCTTCGAGATCTCGAACAGGTAAAGCAATATGAAAGATTGGGCGAAACATTTCAATAATTCCTTCTATTTATGCTTAAACTGTACAATTTCGATCCGATTCCCAGCAGGATCGCGAAGAAAGAAACGTTTCCGTTCTAGTCTGAGTTGTTTATCAAGAATTATTTCTACTTGATGCTTTTGTAAGTGTTCCTGAAAAGCCTGTAAATCATGTACTGAATAACAAATATGTCGTCTAGATGTTGCGTTATCAGGATTTTTTCTATACTGACATGAATTTGAATATCTCCTAAAACATACCAAGCCCCTCCATTATCTTTAATTGTTTTAGGCTTATCTATTTCAGTAAGTCCCAAAACTTTGCTATAGAAAAATAGCATTGCATCTTCTGCTTCCGGGGAAGATGTCACTTGAATATGATTAATCCCATTCAACCACATAATTACTGTCTCCAGTTTTGATGAGATTTTTGACACTATTTTCTGTTGTCAAAACTTTTTCAAAAACAAAGGCATCAACCCAGGTATCAGAATTGTAAATTAGCTCTCCTACCTGCTGATATCCTCGACTTTTATAGAAAGATAAGAGCTTGGAATGAGTTTTCACAGCATCTACTCGTACAGCATGATATTTCCGTGTAAGTGCGAACTTTTCAATAGTGCCTAAACACCATGTACCTAGTCCTTTTTGTTGTTGTTCTGGCAGCACAGCTAGTTTATGCACATACACGGCAGGCACGTTCGCAACTTGCCAACATATGTTTCCATATTTGACGTAGTTGAGAGGTACTTTTGTTGCAAACTCTAAAGTAAAAGTACCGACTAGATTTTTACCAACTTTAATAGCATAAACCTCTAGTTTTTCCGCATCTTTAAGCATACTCTTTAGAGGGTATATTGGAGCAAGCCAATGAGTTAAACCAAATCTTGCTTGTAAATCTAGTCCACAAGCAATCAGAATTTGGTGTAAAGGTAGAATGCCATCAATACTGACACGATAAATAATAGGTTCCTGTTTGCTACTCATTTCAGATAGTTCAGTACTAGATGAAAATAGAAATTACTTTAATAATATAAAAGATAAACTCATATTTTATTTAACTTGTGACATCAAAACCATATCTCAATATATAGGATATAGTATATTTTTAATTTTAGGTAGTTTTCTAGCAAAAAAACAAGCTCCTATAAAGCAACAGATACCACCAAATAGTAAAGCGTTAGCAACTCCAACTTGACCTGTTAGTCCACCAAAAAATAAATTTCCAAAAGGTAGTATTCCCAAAAAACCTGTTGTAAATATACTTGTAACTCTACCTCTTTTATTTTCATCAACAAGAATTAATTGAATAAAATTACTAATTGCAGCAAGAGTGAGAGTATTAGCCATTCCAACAATAAAAATCAAAACTAGGCAAGTTTCTAAGCTTGCTGAACGAGAAAAAAGTATTAAACCTAAACCAAGACTCATGGCAGAACGAGCTATTATTTTCCCTAAGCCTGTAGCTTCTTTACGAAGAATTAGATAAAGACCTGCTACTATAGAACCAAGTGCTGAGGCTGTCATGAGAAATCCCATCGTCTCAGCATTACCATTTAATATATTTTTAGCAAAAATGGGTATTAAATTTATATAAGTCATTGCCATAAAGCAAATTACAATTTGCAAAATGAAAACATATTTTATTGGTAAAAAGTTATATGCAAATACAAAACCTTCTTTTAAATTTTTCCAAATATTATCTTTTTTAGTGCGAGACTGATTAGGTAATGAATTAATTTGAGTAGTTAAGATAGCCAAAATAAATGGTATATAGCTGACACTATCTACTAAAAAACACGAAGCAGTTCCAGTTTTAGCAATTAGTAAACCTCCAATCATTGGGCTAACAAACTTAGCTGTATTAATTAAAAATGAATGTATGGAAATGGCGCTATAAGTATCTGCTTTGTTATCCACAAGTCTGGGAATAGTTACAAGACGTGCTGGTAAATCAAAAGCTTTGACTGTTCCCTGAAGTATACCGATGATAATAATCCATACAAAGCTGATGTGATTACTAAGAGTTAGAAAAGTTAGAGTAGAGGATAGCAAAATAGAGACTAGCTGAGTAGTTAATAAAACATATCGTAGATTCCAGCGATCCAGTAACACACCCACCAAAGGAGTAATAATTAAACCTGTAGCTTGATTAGTAAATCCAGCTACGCCAACTAACATGGCTGAATTAGTTAATTGATATACCATCCATACCAAGGCAATTTGAGTCATCCAAGAGCCAAAAAAAGATACACTTTCTCCTATTACGAAACAACAAACATTTGGAGATTTTAGAGCTGGTGGGATCTGAAAGAAACTAAACAGATGCTTGTCTTTTGCAGAACCTTGTTTATTACTTTGTTGCATTTGTACTTTCGGGAAATTATAAGTTTTACTTATTTAAGTACACTAAAACTTAGATTTACATATATTTAGTATATCTAAATATATAGGAACAAGAATGTCAAGACAATTAATTAACTACGGTTAATCGGTAGGTATACAGTGGTATTGCTCAAGGAACTTTTCCAGCAGTAATTGTGATCCAGGAAATTTTTTGGAGTGAACATTCACATCCGGGAAGTGACAGAAAGATTAGCTAATGAAGGGTATGTAGCTATAGCACCTGCAATTTTTCAGCGCCTTGCTCCTGGTTTCCAGGCTGGATACACCCCTGAAGATATCCAGATTGGCAGAAAATACAAAGAACAAACCAAAGCAGATGAAATCTTAAGTGATATTCAAGCGACTATTACCTATCTGAAAACTTTGCCAAACGTGAATGGTGATGCGATCGCTTCTATTGGTTTTTGCTTTGGCGGACACGTTGTATACTTGGCTGCAACACTTCCAGAAATTAAGGCTACAGCATCTTTCTATGGTGGTGGTATTGTTAACTCAACTCCTGGTGGTGGTGCGCCCACCATTACCCGTACCCCAGATCTCAAGGGTACTGTTTACGCCTTCTTTGGTACTCAAGATCCAGGAATTCCTCAAGAGCAAACAGAGCAAATTGAAGCAGAGTTAAAAAAATATCAAATTCCTCACAAAGTCTTCCGCTATCCTGCCGAGCATGGTTTTTTCTGCAATCATCGTGGTAGTTACAATCCAGAAGCTGCTGCTGACGCTTGGAGCAAAGTAAAGGAATTATTTAACAACCAGCTTCAGACAGTCTAAATCTTTTGCATATAGTGTAATACGGTTCAGTTAATGATTGCCCACACTTTTAAGGTGCGGTTATACAGGTAAAGCCTGCAAATGCAGACTTGGTTCCAATCCCCTCAAGCTTGAGTCTGCAAGCTTAAATGAACTGTATTGGAATGTAGTAATTGTGGGTTTAGTTAGCATACAACTGTTTTCCTAGTCATTAGTCATTAGCTTGAATATGACTGGTGACTTTTTTGATGTTACTAAAACTAGACAAAAATATTGTCAGAAGAATAGCTTCTAAATATCTCTGAATCTAAAGTTTATGTAATTTTATAACAACTCTTGCTTTTGAAATATATTTGTGTAAAATTCTATCTTAGCATCAAATACGGTAAACTAATCGATTTAAAGTACTTTATTCACTAAGCATAAGCAGATCGGCTCTCAACTTTGAACTGCATATGCCAGGTTAGGAGTATCTTAAGGAAGCTTTCTAAAAGGTGTTTCAAGTAGTGCTTCTGAACTCAAATTCTTAGTTCAAGAGTCCTAGTCGGTATATGCATAGATAGTAGTTTACGTGCTTGTTTTTTGACTGTTTTCCTTTACTAGCAATACTTTAACGCAGGTATTGGGTAAGTTTCCTAATCTTGGAACTACTCTTGCCGGAGATTGCTTTGCATCTGTGCTGACGGATTAGTTACAGAGAACCTACCCTTTTGTAGTGCAATTCTGATATTTCACTTTCTAATAATGGAGATAATCTCATGCAACCCGATCGCAATTCTCATCAAGCTTCCCAAGAAGATAGACAAGTACAAAACGAAACAACAAATCTTCAATCTCGTGGTACAGGAAGGAAGCGTGGCAGATTTTTATTAGGCAGCGGCGTTACAAGACGCTCATTTCTCGGTCATACTGGTATCTTTACTGTTACTAGCGTTGTTGCAGGGGTGGTGGGTTCTTCTTTCTCTAAGAAAAAAGGGATTGTCCAGGCACAAGAAATTGCTCAAGCTGGGAATCCTGTTAGACAGTTCAACTATGTTCAGTTTCGCCAGAAAGCCTTTCAAGTGCGTCTGGAAGCAGCACGAGCCAATCAGCAGATTGAGATTCCACCACATCCAACTAACGGTGATGAAGAACGCTACTCCAATAAAATCGCCACTGACACTAGGGGACTACCGCACAACCAGCAAGGCGAAGTTGATCTTAAAGCCTATGATTCTTTGATTAGAGCACTGACAACACAGAACCCGGATGACTATGAAAATATTATCCTGGGTGGGGCGAGGAAACTAGTCAACCCTCAAGGCCCATTGGCAATTAGCTTAGAAGGGATCAATGCATCTCAGGTGGGAATTCCGCCAGCGCCCACTCTAGATAGTCCAGAACAAGCAGTAGAGGCAGTTGAACTCTACTGGCAGGCTTTATTGAGAGATGTACCTTTTCATAGATTTGAGGACGATCCGAAAGTCTCGGCAGCGATCGCAGAACTCAATAATCTTTCAGCTTTTAAAGGGCCAAAACAGAATGGTAGTGTTACTCCCCAAACCCTATTTCGCGGTAGTGTCATCTATGTTGATGAAAGCGATTCTTCAGGTAGAACGGCAAAACATATCATCCCACCTGGAGTGACAGAAGGCCCTTATATTTCACAGTTTCTGTTACGGGAGATTCCTTACAATACCCAGGTTATTTCACCCCTAATCCGTACTGCTCTTGCTGGTAAGGAAAATGACTTCCTCACTAATTACGAAGAATGGCTAACTGTTCAGAATGGAGGCAGTTCTGGTAAGTCCATTAAGTATGATCCAACACGTCGTTTTGTATTCACTGTTCGGGATTTAAGTGAATTAGCACATATCGGTGGGGCTTTGTTCTTTGGAGCCTTCTTGATTCTTAGTGGTGGAATTAGAGCACCCTTAAACCCAGGTAATCCCTATCTCAACTCAAAGACTCAACTAGGTTCTGCTGCTACGTTTGCACCAGCACATTTTCAAGCTTTACTTAACCTAGCTCCTTCACGAGCCATTAGAGTTGGTTACTGGCAAAAGTTTTATGTACATCGGCGTTTACGACCGGAAGCG
Source organism: Chlorogloeopsis sp. ULAP02 (assembly GCF_038404745.2). Classification (NCBI taxonomy): domain Bacteria; kingdom Bacillati; phylum Cyanobacteriota; class Cyanophyceae; order Nostocales; family Chlorogloeopsidaceae; genus Chlorogloeopsis; species Chlorogloeopsis sp. ULAP02. Next base: position 144,526 of record NZ_JAYKTT020000044.1, read on the forward strand.
TATGGTGGGTTAATCTACAATAACCTTGTCAATAAAACTGACTATCCGATTAATTCAGAAGTTCTAAATTCCACAGCTTTAGCTCAAACTTTTAGCACCTTTGGCACCTATCTATTACCCCATGCCTATCCTGAAGGCGCACCTTTCCATCCTTCCTATGTTGGTGGTGCTGCTTCTATTGCGGGTGTACAAGCTACCCTTTTGAAAGCCTTTTTTGACGAGAATTTTATTATCCCCGATCCTGTAGTACCCGATCCTAACGATCCAACAAAAGTAATTCCTTACAGTGGAGCACCACTTACAGTCGGTGGTGAATTGAACAAGCTAGCAGCTAATTATTATATTGGACGCGGTCATGGCGGTATTCATTGGCGTTCGGATGGTGCAGCTGGCTTGGCTTTGGGAGAAGAAGTTGCCATTAGCATCCTCAGAGACGAAAGACTGGGGTATAACGAAAAATTTAACGGCTTCACGTTTACTAAGTTTGATGGCACACAGATAACCGTCTAAAGCTAATTACAGAAAAGTGCTTGCAATGCGAGTGCTATTTGTGCGAAAGTCTTATTTGCGGCTACTCATTACGGTAACTCGATAGAGTTACCGTATTTTAAAGATAAAAGACAGAAATAAATGTAGCGACGCAATCGTTTGGAAACAGCGATGCTAAAAGACTCTCAAAATCTGGCTGTTAGTACTAACTCATTAGAGGCTCTAAATGCCATTAATGGCTTTTGCGAGCAATTATTGAGCGTTGGCAACAACGCTAAGGTTATCCTAAAAGCCGTTGAAGCAGATCCACTCTCTACCCTTGCCAATATTTATGCAGCAGCTTTCTATCTGTTTTCTGGCACTAGCGATACTTTCGCCCAGGCGGCAAATTATCTTAATGCTGCTAAAACACATCTTGCTGACGCCAACGAACGCGAACAACTCTATCTAGCTGCCATTGCTATGTACAAGCAACTTGGTTAGAGGTGATTTTACCTGCTGTTCGTGGAATGATAGCTCATGCTCAGGGGGAATTGCAGGATTTTCAAATAGTCGATCGCGTAGTCGATTTAGCGCAAAAACGGGGCGTTAAACCAGCGCAAATTGCCCTAGCTTGGTTGTTGCATCAACCGGGAGTGACTGCACCTATCATTGGTGCCAGTAAGATAGAACATCTCAAAGAAGCAGTTGAAACTGTGGATTTGGTGCTTGCTGAGGAAGAACGCAAGTTGCTTGAGGAACCATACAAACCTCATCCCATCTTAGGGCATCGCTAAAAAATTAGTGTAATCACAAAATATTTTTAGGTTAGAGTGCCAATGACAATCGAGCTTAATTACCAATTCTGCTCCACAACCCTAAATGATGAGCGATCGCACTTACAGCCAATTGAGTCTGCTGTCAAAACACTACTGCTAGACGTGGGAGAAGATCCCAATCGTGAGGGACTCTTGAAAACACCCAAGCGAGTAGCAGAGGCAATGCGATTTCTCACCAGTGGCTATCACCAATCTCTAGAAGAATTGATTAACGGTGCCATTTTTGACGAAGGTCATAACGAGATGGTACTAGTACGAGATATTGATGTTTTTAGCCTCTGCGAACACCATATGTTGCCGTTTATGGGTAAAGCTCATGTTGCTTATATCCCCAATCAAAAAGTCGTGGGATTAAGCAAACTTGCCCGGATCGTCGAAATGTATTCCCGTCGCTTGCAAGTGCAGGAGAGATTAACCAAACAAGTAGCCGAAGCTATTCAGACGATTCTCGAACCACAGGGTGTTGCGGTTGTGATTGAAGCTACTCATATGTGTATGGTGATGCGGGGAGTACAGAAGCCTGGTTCTTGGACTGTCACTAGTGCAATGGTAGGTGTATTTCAAGAGCAAAAAACTCGTGAAGAATTTTTCAACTTAATTAGTCATCAAGCAAAGTTGTTTTAGGTAGAAGATAGCAGCTTTTACATAGGCAAACCATGCGATCGCGCTATCTAAGCTCCAATATATTTGACGCTTAAGAAATATCCGTGAAATTTTATAAGCTTGCTTTTTACAAAAAACTATGAGATATTTTCTTTTAAGAGCAAATACGGTTTATCTACCAGTTTACCGTAGTTTAGCAAGAGAGAAAATTTAGTTGAAGCAAAGCTCTTAAGAATGTAGCTCTAGTTGAAAACAAAACTTGACTACATAGTTTAAGCAATTGCAACTATCAAAGCTTATTAAATTTTCTCCTACGCTCATTACAAAATTTTACAAAATTACCATGAGTAGTAATTCCATCACGACTCATTTAAGATTGTTTGACTCAGGCGGTTGGGTATTGCCTTGGCAAGTTGCACACCAGGAAGGTTTCTTTGCTGAGGAAGGTATTAGTGTTGAGTTCACAGAAGGAGAACGCACGGAAGAAGCCCTGCGTCAATCCACTGCGGATCTGACTAAGAGCTACAAAGAAACTAATCTATGTGCTGGTAATATTGATGTTTATTCAGCCTGTGAGTGGGGCATTATTAAGCGTGTAGTAGAACTCCAGTCTGGAAAAATTATTGGTAATCGGCGCACGGTTGGCATGGTTCACACCATCTACGTGCGAGAAAACTCTGGATTGAACACACCAAAAGATTTGGCTGGAGTACCAATTGCTGTTAACTTCAACTCAGGCTCCTACTTTGCAGCATATGAAGCTTTGGAAAATCACGGTATACCCCGCAATCAAATCAAGCTGATTCACTTTGGTGCACCCATCAAGCGGGCGGAAGCATTATTTACTGCTCAGGTAGAAGCTAGTTCCTTGATGGAACCTTACAGCACATTGGCACAAGTCAAGGGATTCCGTCCTCTTCTAGAATACCCTGGTCGCGGTGGCTGGGTTGGAAGTGAAAAGCTGGATAAACCAACATTAGAAGCTTTTTACCGAGCAGTCGCCAAAGCTGTAGATAAAATTAACCAACAACCAGAAAAATATAAAGAACAACTTGTTAATATCCTAGTTAAGGATGGCATTGATGCACAGACAATAGACAAAGTCCGGGCAGCAATTAAAGTGCCACGTTATCTACCACCAGAGCCTCTGAGTCGAGAAGGATTTGACAGTACCTATCGCTGGATGGTAGAGCGAGAACTAATTGCTCCAAACGCGACTTATGAGCAAGTGGTTGATACGCAACTTGTTTCTGCTTGAACCATCTGAAGTTAGGTTACAAACTAAGTTTGCTTTCATAAATTGGCAGCTTTCGTGCAACTAAACCTTGTGTCTCCTCTGAAGTTGGGAGGGATGTCTTAAGCGCATCTCTCCCGCCTTTTCTCTAGATATTTCTTTCCGCCCACTGCACTAGTTCAATATTTTCCTAAAGGATAGTTGCAATGGTAAAACGCCGACGTTTTTTAAAAAATTTTTCTTTGGGAACTGTGACTGCTTTGACACTCATCGCTTGTCAGGATTCCAACTCAACTGGAAAGTTAGAGAACCAGGATAGTAATGCCTCCACTACTACTTCTAGTAAAAATCCTGCCGTCAAAAGCCAAACTACTGTTAAGTTAGGGGCAGTTACCGGGATCAATTCTATCGATGTTTGGATTCCTTATGATTTGGGCTACTTCAAAGCAGCTGGATTAGAAGCAGAAATTATCCAGTTTAAGAGTGCCACAAAGATGCGGGATGCTTTAGTAGCAGGAGAAATTGATTTTAGTGCTCAGGCTCCACTGCACGTCTATCTTTCTCGTCTCAAAGGCATACCTCTAAAAGTTGTTGCTAATCGTCGAAATATTGTTGATGCAGCGCTAATTGTTCGCAAAGATTTAGAAGCCTCTACTAGACAAGTCTTGGATCTCAAAGGTAAAAGCATTTCTGTGGGAGCAATTGGCAGTTGGAGTTGGGCATTGACTCAAAAGTACCTGCAACATCACGGACTCGATCCAAGTAAGGATGTCAAATATGTTGCCAGTGAGTCTAGTACAAATTATGCCTTAGTTAAGAGTGGTCAAGTTGATGCAGCAGTAACTCCACCACCAGATTTGACACGCTTGATCCAAGAGCAGGCAGGTTTTACCTTAGTAGATCCTACAGAGCCATCTGTACACCAAGAATATTTTGGAGCCTCAGAGGCAATGACTAGGGCATGGCTTGCCCATGAGCGTATTTTGAAAGAGAAACCAGATGCGATCGCCAAATTGGTTGAGGCTGTCAACCAGACGATGCAATATTTACATACTAAAAGTCCAGAAGAAGTAGCCGAGACAGTTGCCAAGCGCTACGAAGGAACTCCTCTCCCCGTACTGACTGAGAGTATTAAAAGAGATATTAAAAGAGCCATTCCTGATAACGCTTCTATTAGTAAAAATGCTTATTTAGCTGACCAGAAAGTATTTATAGACACTAAAATTGTCACGAAGTTAGTGCCGTATGAAGAGGGTGTATACGATGCCGCAGCTGGAAATCGGGCTTAATCGTGAGTCGAATTCACCTAGTCCTTACGCTTTGGAAGCACAGCACGTTTCTATTACCTATTGGAGTAAACATAAACGAGTTGAAGCTCTCAAAGATATTAGCTTTGCCGTAAAACCAGGAGAATTCTTGAGTTTGATCGGCCCTAGTGGGTGTGGTAAAAGTACTTTATTGAACGCACTGGCAGGTATTAGCAGAGCAGGGGTAGAACTCGATGGAGAAATTAGACGTCCCCGCCATCAAGTACTCGGCTATTTGTTCCAAAAGCAAACCTTACTGCCGTGGCGTACAGTTTTGGAGAACATGGTTGCACCTCTAGAAATTCGTGGTGTGCCTAAAATAGAACGGCGAAATAAAGGTTTGGAATTATTAGCAAAGTATGGGCTGCAAGGCTTTGAACACAGCTACCCCAGTGAACTTTCAGGCGGAATGCAACAACGAGTTTTGCTCATTAGGACATTAATTTATCAGCCAGATGTGGTGTTACTTGACGAACCACTTAGTAGCTTAGACGCTCAAACCCGCGTACTCTTGCAAGATGAGTTTCTGCGCATCTGGCGGGATACGGGATGTACTTTTATATTAGTTACTCATGATTTAGAAGAAGCTATTGTCCTTTCCCAAAGGGTTTTTTTGTTGGGGGTGCGTCCGGGTAGATTAGTGCGAGAATTTTCAATACCACTGCCAAGCGATCGCTCCGCTTTGACAATCCGCACCGATCCCAAGTTTCAAAATCTCCAAAGAGAAATATGGCAGGATTTATTCCAATCCCTAGTCGGGATTTATGCACAATAGCTTTCTCACTATAGACAAAATAACAGATTCGCTAGAGCAACGTGGATTCAACTGGAATTGAAACCGCCATAACTGGGAGGGTATCAGTGAGCAACAAACTCCTTATCGAACGGGCTACTCAAAGGCAGAAAATTTTTAGACAACCTAGTATTCAAGGACTGGCAAAATTTTCCAGATTGGGACTTCAGATACTACCATTGCTTATAATTCTGTTTGTCTGGGAACTTGCTAGCGGTAGTTGGAGCGATCGCTTTAAGTTTCTAGAAGCTGCTGTTTTAGGTAAGCTAAGTGGAATTGCTAGTGAACTGATTCAACTGGTAGCCAGTGGCGATATTTTGATTCATGTGTGGGTGACATTTCAAGAAGCACTGGGAGGATTAGCAGTCGCGATCGCTGCTGGAGTGAGCCTGGGGATTATACTATCCTACTCTCGCCAAAGTGCTTTATTAACGTTACCCTACATTCAAATCTTAAATTCTATTCCCCGAATTGCTTTAGCTCCCTTCTTTATTGTCTGGTTTGGCATCGGTTTAACCTCAAAAGTAATTTTGGCAGCCTTAACCGCCTTTTTTCCTATCTTTTTTACCACCTACCAGGGACTAAGTAGTATTGAGCAGGAATTAGTAGATGCATTTCAAGTTATGGGAGCAAGTCGGCTACAAATTCTGCGGATGGTGATACTCCCAGCAGTGATGACTTGGGTAATTGCCGGAATTCGCACTAGTTTGGGCATGGCATTGGTGGGAGCAATTGTGGCTGAATACGTTGGCTCTACCAAAGGGCTGGGATTTTTATTGATGGCAGCTCAAGGTGTATTGAATGTTGATCGGGCATGGGCGGTTTTGGTTGTTCTAGTAGTGATAGGAGTTTTCTTAGATTGGTCGATTCGTCGGCTGGAAGCCCACATTTTACGTTGGCGAACAACCGCGAGGGAGCTATAAAATCATAGGTAGGAATCTGAAAGCTTAATGATTAAGGCAATTCTTTTTGACCTGGATGGAACTCTACTTGATCGAGAGACTTCACTCAAGCAATTTGTTTCCACTCAATACGATCGCTTTGACTTTGCACTGCATGGCATTCCTAAAGACAATTATATTTCTAGATTCATTGAGTTAGATTGTCGGGGTTATGTTTGGAAAGATAAAGTTTATCAAAGCTTGGTATCTGAGTTTTCCATTGAAAAACTAAGTTGGCAAGACTTACTACGAGATTACGAACATCAATTTATTTTTTCTTGTGTTCCTTTTCCTCACTTGCAAACCACTCTAGAAGCTCTGAAGCAAGCAGGATATTTATTAGGAATTATTACAAATGGTCGTGAAAAGTTTCAGCAAAACTCAATACAAGGATTAGGAATTGAAAATTATTTTGAGGCTATCTTAATTTCTGAGAGTGAGGGAGTTAGAAAACCAGAGGCAGAGATTTTTTCTAGAGCATTACGGAAATTAGGAGTAAAAGCAGAACAGAGTGTATTTGTTGGAGATCATCCAAAAGTTGATGTATTAGGAGCCAAAAATATTGGCATGAAAACAATTTGGAAACGCGATAGTTACTGGGGATATTCAGCTGAAGCTGATGAAATTATTGAGGATTTATCCATGCTCCCTGCCATCATCCAAAGCTATACCAAGCAAAGGTAGTATTCAATGCAGCAGCGATTTGTGTAAAAACTTGACTGGCTGGTGAGGTGCGATCGCTCATTACAATCGGACTTCCGATATCGCCACCTTGACAAATACGAGCATCAATAGGAATTTGTCCCAGCAGAGGCGCTTGTAATTCTGCTGCAAGTTGCTCGCCGCCACCACTACCAAAAATTGGTGTGCGTGAACCACAATCTCCACAGATTAAATAGCTCATATTTTCAATGATGCCAAGCACAGGAACACCACCTTGGCGAAACATATGGATATTACGTCGAACATCTGCGATCGCCACCTGTTGGGGAGTTGTTACCAAAATTACTCCACAAATTGGGCTTTCTTGAATAATCGTGATTTGAGCATCTCCTGTTCCTGGCGGTAAATCAATCAATAAATAATCTAATTCGCCCCATTCCACATCTTGCAGAAATTGAGTGATAATTTTGTGTAACACTGGGCCTCGCCATGCCAAAGGACGATCTGCTTCTGCTAGTAAACCTACTGACATCACTTTTATTCCTTGGGCTTCTAGGGGCAAAAACTTATCACCTGCGGGAGTATGAATCACTTGAATATCTGCTTGTCCTAATCCCAACATTTGGGGTACATTTGGGCCGTAGACATCAGCATCCAACAATCCGACTTTTGCACCTTGCAATCTCAAAGCTGCCGCTATATTCACGGTTGTGGTGGATTTTCCCACGCCACCTTTACCACTAGAAACTGCTAGGGTTGTTTTAATGCCGGGAATTGTACAGAGTTGAATGTAAGTTTTTTTGCACCACGCTAAAGAGGATAATGCAGATTCTATTTCTGCCTGTAATTGGTGCTGATGGGAACCAATATAGAAACGCAGGTAAACATAGTCATTAACTATACGTAAATTTCGTACCATTCCCAAACTCACGATGTCATTTTTGACAGTGGGTTCGATGATTTGTTTGAGAATTTGGACAACTTGTTGCTGACGTGAATTGGGCTGCACCTTATCTTCTGGGTGCTGAAAGGGAGATTGATGGCTAGACATTCAGAACTCCACAAAAATATTCTTGCTAAATCTCGCACCTGTTCAATCGATGAGTGCGTCATAATTCTTTTTATAAGAGCGTTGACTGCGCACAACGAGGAGGACAATAGCATGAAAATCTCGCCAGTTGTAGCTCAAGAGTTTTCGTCGGTTCCAATCATTGATATTAGTGCTTTGGTTTCTGGAACTGATGAACGCCATACCGTTGCCTCCCAAATTGGGGAAGCGTGTCGTGAGTGCGGGTTTTTCTATATCGTTGGACATGGCGTAGATGAATATTTACAACAAAGTTTAGAACAACTCAGCCGAAAGTTTTTTGCCCAAGATTTGGAAACTAAACTCAAAATCCGCATGGCTTTGGGTGGTAAAGCATGGCGGGGGTATTTCCCAGTGGGAGATGAACTAACTTCCGGTAAACCCGATCGCAAGGAAGGAATTTACTTTGGTGCGGAATTGGGAGAGGAACACCCACTAGTACAAGCTTATACTCCGTTGCATGGTTCCAACCTTTTCCCTGCCAATATTCCCATCTTTCGCGAGACAGTACTTGCATATATGCAGGCAATGACGCAACTTGGACATATACTCATGGCTGGTATTGCTCTCAGTTTGGGATTGGAAGAATCTTACTTTGCCGATCGCTACACAGCAGACCCATTAATATTATTCCGTATTTTTAACTATCCTGCTTATTCATCGCCATCGGATGCTGAAGATAGTTGGGGAGTGGGCGAACATACCGACTATGGAATTTTAACTATTCTCAAGCAAGATGATTCAGGTGGGTTGCAAGTAAAATCAAAGTCTGGTTGGATTGCTGCACCTCCCATTCCCGGTTCTTTTGTATGTAATATCGGCGATATGCTAGATAAAATGACTGGAGGTTTGTATCGTTCTACACCTCATCGGGTTCAGAACTTGTCGAGACGCGATCGCCTTTCATTTCCCTTCTTTTTCGATCCCAATTTCAATGTTGAAGTAAAACCGATTGAATTAGGTGGCGTGATAAATGACGATTGCAAAGAACGCTGGGATGGCGCTAGCGTTCATGATTTTTACGGGACGTATGGCGATTATGTCTTGAGTAAAGTATCAAAGGTTTTCCCAGAGTTGCGGCGTGTGGTTTTGTAGGGATTTTGCAGATACTGTTATTCTAATGCTGAATACGATAATCTGAAAAAGCTCGTGCAATCTTTTTGGTTTTTAGGATTGAGTTGATAGCGGGAGCTAACTCAGTTTGAATTGCACTGTGTTCTCCTTGCGGCATCGGTTTTTGGATGATACGCCCATCAATATATTCGCTGGCAGGCTTAGTTTCTGACAACTGCAAAAATTCTTCTAGTGTAAGAAATTGAGCAGGTGTTTGTAGCATGTAAGTTTTCCTTAAAGATTTTGGTTGCACGGCTTCTTTTATTGTAATTATTCTATAGGATGCCCTAAATTACCAAGTGCGATCGCTCTTGTTTAGATCCTCTCCAAAATTTCTCGTATGCAAGCATCCTGTTATGGCGATCGCTACAATCAAACGATTGTGAACTTGATGCCAAAGTTTAGGCTGTTCCAAGTACGGGTTCATTCTAGGAAATTGATTTTCCATTGCGTTTTCCCCTAATCATTTACTTCTCCCTTGAGACTATTTTATCTGTTTGAATTTTCTGAATTGCCCGTTGCGCTTGGATAGACACTTCTTTATCAGGATCGTCTAAGGCTTGTTGCAAGGGGTTAATCACATCGTGATGCCCTAAATTACCAAGTGCGATCGCAGCTTCTTTGCGGACATCTGCATATTCATCTGTTAATGCTTGAATTAATCTCGGCATCACTTGAGTATCTGGAATTTTTTGCAAAGCTTGTGCTGCTGATTTCCTGACTTGCCAATGTTTATCACTTAACGCTATCTCTAATGCTGAAATTGCTTGAGAATTTTCATGAATAGCCAGAGATATAGCTGCATTACGACGAACTTGCCAGTCGCTATCATTTGTAAGTGCTTGAGCAAGTTTTGTAATTACCTCTGTATCTTTTAAGTTTCCTAAAGTTAAAGTAGCCGCACGACGAACAATTACTTCTTGATCTAAGATTAAATTTAAAGCTTGGGGACATTTTTCTAATTGATTGATATATCGCAGCGTAGTAACAGCTGCTTCTCTTAATTGAGGATTTTCTGCTTCTAAAAATGGTAAAATATACGGTAAAGATTGAATATCATGAATCTTCCGTAAAAGTACTAAAATATTTAATTGAAGATTAATATTATTACTTTGTAATTTATCTAATAAAAGTAATAATTCATCTTGTGTAATTAACTCATTTAAAGCTGATACAGCTTCATTACAAACATCTCTATCTGCTGAACTAAGGCATTCAATTAAAGCAGGAATAGCAACAGGGTTGGCAATTTCCCAAAGAGCAGATATTGCTATTTTTTGCACAGCAATATGCTCATCCTTCAAAGCAAGTATTAATGCGTCTATGGTTTCCTCATCACCTAGATGTTGTAAAGCTTTAACAGCTACTAGACGGTCATTTACATCAGGCGATCGCAACAATTCTAGCCACTGGTTTAATTCAGAATCAGTATCAATATTCATTATTTTTTATTTTTATTCTTCGTTTGTTAATAACCACATAAACAAAAAGCCAATTAGTAAAATCAGCAAAGATATAATTTCATGAATCATTTATCATCGCTAAAATTAGCGTAACAAGAATGGAATCTGGACAGTAATTGCATTGGTAGGACATTCTTTTTCACAAGGTAGACAAAACCAACATTCATCATATTTCATATAAGCTTTACCTGTCTCTGGATTTTTTGCTAGTACATCGAGAGGACAAACTTCAATACAGGCTGTGCATTTTTCTAAACATTTTGATTCATCAACAATGACAGGAGCATCTACTCTTTGATTGATTAAAGCCATAAACCTACTCCATGAAGTTGCAATTAAACTATTAAACGGTAAAATAAATGTGGTAAATCTGCGTGAATAATCTCACCCTCGTATTTAAATCCTAATTTCTCCATCACCCTTTGTGAGGCTTTGTTAGTTGTGAGAGTAAAGCAAACTACCTCCCGTAAATTTAGCAGTTTAAAACCAATTTCTAGGATTTTTTCGCCCATTTCTGTAGCTAATCCTTTTCCCCAAAATTTAGCCATTAAGGCATAAGCTAATTCTACTTCATCCTTATCTGCTACATGAGTCTTGCGTAGACCAGCGCGACCAACGAACTGATTATTAACTTTATCTCTAAACACCCATAAACCAAATCCATACTGCTGCCAATGATTTAAGTTATTTAATATAAAAAGCCGTGTTTCTTCATCAGAACGAACACCGCCTAAAGTTGCCATAACTTGTTTATTTTGGTGCATACGATAAAGTTCATTCAAATGTTGCAATTGTAGAGGTACAGCTACCAGACGATGAGTAGTAAATGTTTCTATTAACTGCATATACTTTTACTACAGTAATTTTTTATGAAAAGTCAAAGACTGTTTTATATTGGTATAGCCAATTTTTTCATAAAATAAATGTGCCTCTTTACGTCTAATACTAGAACGTAACATAACACCATCACATCCAGATAGAGATGCCCACTGTTCAATTTGCTGCATTAAAAGACGTCCAATTCCATGATAACGATAATCTTTATCTACCACTAATCCCAAAAGAATAGCTTGAGTTGGAATAATTAATAAATCACTAATATAAGCGTGCGCCCAACCAATTATATATTCATTTGCTAAAGTTGCAACATACACAATATGAGAATCTATACTTTGGATTTTGTCAAAGCGCTGCTTTAATTTTTGATTTGTAACATAATATTCAAGTTGTTCGCAAAGATTAGCAATTTGTTCTGCATCTTTAATCTCAGCTTGTCTAATTTTAATTTGCTCACCTATAGTGACTTTATTTTTCATAATTTTCAATTATAATTATTTAATTATCCAGTGTTGTGCGGATAAAGCGATAGCCTAAATCAATCTCTTTAAAATTGTGAATGTCACCATATTTTTTAGTCCATTCTCCACTCCTTAAATCTGCTGACAATAACTGTAATCCTTGCTCTACTAAATCTTGATTTGCTAAAGCAAAAGATGAGATTCCGGCACGTACCTCTGGTTGAAGATATAACTCTGGTTTTCTCCAGGCTGCTGCTGCAAATAAATCAGACAAGTTATGTGGCAACAAAAGAGGTATGGCTTCAACACGCCTTTTAGTATTATTCTGAATTAAATTAATTTGTTCGTTAAGTGGTAAAAATCGTAAAGCATCTTCCCACAAAAACGGGAAATAATCATAAAGCCATATTTTCTGAGCAAATCTAATATCAAAAGTTAGTAAAACTATTGTCCCATCTCTAATAACTCTGTACATTTCTTGAAATGCTTTTTCGAGATGAGTAAAGTGATGAATTGCCAGAATACTGACAACAGCATCAACAGACTTATCTGGTAGAGGTAAATTTTCTGCATAGCCAGTAAACCATTTAACTTGTAGATGCTCTACTGCTTGTTTTTGCATCACTATAGAAGGTTCAACGGCATGAACAAAAAATCCTTGGTTAGCTAGGGCTAGGCTGTAACCACCAGTACCAGCCCCAATATCGGCGATAATACTGCCTTTTTGTAAATTTAGTAAATCAATTAATTGATTGACAATGCGGACATCAGGAATGCGAGTTTTTGAGTATTGTTTTCCAATTGAATTATAGATAGACATTTTTATTAAATGAACTTTAAATAAAAAATTCTAACCCTTCCCACGGAGATGCTTTAGCAGTTTTGATTCTAGTATCTAAATCAGAAGCATGAATTTCCAGCTTATGATCGTTTGGATCAAGGAAATACAAAGAAGCACCTTCACTTTTATTTTCTTGCCAAATTTTTGCTCCTGATTGTTGAATGCGTTGGCTAAGAATAGGAAAATCTTCCACAGAAACAGTCAAACCAATATGGGTATATTCAGGTAGAGGGCTTTCTCGAACTTTCTGATCTAAAATCAATGCCAACCAAATGTCACCAGCTGAAAGATAAGCACCTTTAGGCCATTTTGCCAGTAAGCGAAAATCTAGCACATTGGTATAGAAAGTTACAGATTCCTCTAAATTTCTGACAGATAAAGTAATGTGGTTAACTCCAGTAATCATTTTTAAATTATTTACGATTAAGAATCAATCAGTTATTGAATATATTACTGTACAGCTACATTGTAGACTTCCTTGACTACATCTACTTCTACAATATAAGGATCTACAGGACGCTTAAACAATACCATTTGTCCTGATTCATCTTTCTTTAAGTTGACATGACAAAACCACTCATCATCATTTTTTTCCGGATAATCTAAGCGGTAATGATAAAGTCCCCAACGAGTTTCTTGACGATATAATGATGCTCTGGCTGCCATTTCTGCACAGTCCCTAATAAAATGCACTTCTATAGAACGCATCAATTCATGGGGATCGCGAGCACCCATTAAATCTAATATTTGTTGATATTGAACAAAATGTTTCAAACCAATTTCTATTTTGTTACCTGTTTTTGGTGGTTGTAGATAATCATTCACTAAGCGTCTTAATTTGTATTCCACCTGGGTATGAGGTATACCGTTAGGGCGAGTTAAAGGGGCATAAATTCTAGCTTTTTCTGTTTCTAAAAACTCTATATCTGGTTCTAGAAAATCTAAATCTTGAATATATTCAATGGCATGAGTTCCGGCTATACGACCGAAAACAAATGCGCCAATCATGTAATTATGGGGAACGCTGGCCATGTCTCCGGCTGCATATAAACCTGGGACAGTTGTTTCGGCATTTTCGTTTACCCACACACCAGAAGCACTGTGACCGCTACATAAGCCTATTTCGGAAATATGCATCTCTACGCCGTGGGTACGGTAGTCTTCCTTTCTGCCTTGATGAAAGCGTTCTCTACTTGGTCGTTCATTCGCCCAAAGTATGGATTCAATTTCAGCGATTGTATCTTCATCAAGATGGGTCATTTTGAGTTGGACTGGGCCTTTACCAGAGTTTAATTCTTTCCAGATTTCCAACATCATTTGACCACTCCAATAGTCGCAACTAATGAAGCGATTTCCTTCAGCATTGGTTGTATGAGCGCCAAAAGGCCCGGCAACATAGGCACAAGCGGGGCCGTTGTAATCTTTAATTAAGGGATTAATTTGAAAGCATTCAATGTTGCTGAGTTCTGCACCTGCATGATATGCCATTGAGTAGCCATCCCCGGCATTAGTAGGATTTTCATAAGTGCCGTATAGATAGCCAGAAGCAGGTAATCCTAATCTGCCGCAAGCACCTGTACAGAGGATGACGGCTTTCGCTTGAATGACAATATAATCGCCGTTTCTAACATCAAATCCCACTGCACCGATCGCGCGTCCTGCTTTAACTAACACGCGGGTTGCCATGACACGATTTGTAACTTTAACTTTGTGACGTTTAACTTGCCGGGTCAGAATGGTTTTCAAGTCTTTACCTTCTGGCATGGGTAGGACATATTTACCCACACGATGTACTTGTTTCAAGTCATAGTTGCCTTGAGCATCTTTTTGAAACTTCACACCCCAGCTTTCTAATTCTTGGATGACTTCATAACCTAATTTGCCTGTTTGATATACTGCTTTTTGGTTGAGAATGCCATCGTTAGCCAGGGTGATTTCGCGGACGTATTGCTCAGGGGTAGAATGACCGGGAATCACAGCAGTATTCACCCCATCCATACCCATTGCGATCGCACCACTGCGGCGAATATTAGCCTTTTCTAAAATCAGCACCTCAGCATTAGGATTTGCTTGTTTTGCCTTGATACCTGCCATCGTTCCCGCCGTACCGCCACCGATGACAAGCACATCAGTTTTTATCCGTTGGGTATTTATGTCCATAACCATACCTTTGTGAAATGGAAAAGTACAACAGATGAATAGGATTCCCGCTGACTTGAAAGAGGGTGTAGGGGCGTAAGGGTACAGGGGTGTAGGAGAAAAACCTTCTGCCGTCTGCCTCCTGCCTTCTATTAATTACCCTTCCAAACGATATCTTTGACTTGGATTTGCTTAGGAATGAGGTTGATTTTTTGAAAAGTATCAGCAATCTTTTGTTGTTGAGTGATGACTTCATCTGTGAGAGGTAAAACACCATACTCTCGACGCTTTTCAGCAATCTCTAGTGCAGATGCTTTAATACCTAATTCTGGTTCGAGAAACTTAGCAACTTCCTCTGGATTGCTTGCAGCCCATTTGTCTACTTTGGTGACTTCATCTAAGACAGTTTTCAACACATCTGGGTGAGAATCTACAAAGGTTTTACGAGCAAGATAGTAACCTCGATTGGGTGCTAAATTTGTTGCATCTGTGAGAGTCCTAGCACCTATTGCTTGCTCAACTGCCGCTAGGTAAGGATCCCAAATTGCCCAGGCATCAACGTTACCACCTTCAAAGGCTGCACGGGCATCTGCTGGTGTAAGATATGCTGGCTGGATGTCACTATACTTTAATCCGGCAGATTCTACAGCTTTAACAACGAGATAGTTAGTGTTGGAACCTTTAGCAAAAGCAACTCTTTTACCTTTGAGTTCGGCGACAGTTTTAATTGCTGAATTTTTCGGCACAATAATCGCTTCTGCTTTAGGACTCCAAGGATCGTAAGCAACATAAAGCAAAGGAACACCTGCGGCTTGGGCAAAGATGGGTGGTGATTCACCTGTGTACCCAAAATCAATACTACCTGCGTTCATGGCTTCCAGCATTGGTGGCCCGGCAGGAAATTCTGTCCACCTCACAGATGCACCACTAGCAGCTAAAGCTTGCTCTAAACTACCTCGGTTCTTGAGAGCATTAAGAACAGTAGCTGCCTTTTGATATCCGATGTTGACTGTAATACCACGAGCAGTACTCTGGTTATTAGCAGAGGTATTGGCTTGCGGGTTAGTGGCACCTGAAGAACAGGCAGAAACTACCAAGCTAATACCCAATCCAACAGCGAACAGTAAAGATAATGTACGGGTTTTGCGATGCTGCAAAATAGCAGTGAAAAATTGCCAAATACTAAAAATTATGGTCTTCAAGAACTGAATTGACATAGATAGACACTGTAAACACGGAAGTAGGGAACATTATCTAATTCTTAAGTAAATACACATAATTTAATCAATATTACTATTTGTCATATGGATTCAAAATGTGGATTTACGTCAAAAATTTCTTTTTAATAGCAGTTTTGTTAAAATATTAAACCATAATTAAAGTGTAAAAAATCACTAAATACTAAAAATTGATAGATTTATAGTATTTAACTGCTATATCGGTAGATAATGACATAAAATGCTTTATTAATCAACTTGAATACAAAGTCTAGAAATCTGCTGTTAAAGGCTTAATTTTCTAAATTTGTGTAAATCTTTTTTTACACCTTACCCTTCATACTTCAGATGGCCTACTTATTTACCCCCTTGCTATTGGTGCTGTCACTTATCGCAATCGGATTGCAGTGTCACCCATGTGTCAATATTCCAGCACTGATGGTTATACCAATGACTGGCATTTACAGCAGATCGCAGGTAAATGAGGTACAGTAATGAGAGTACACAAACTGGTAAAATGAAGCTTTAACTCTATCGACTTGCGAGAAAAAATAGTCAAAGCTTACACAAAAGATAATTCCTCTCAAGGTCACGTAGAACCAAGACAACAAGGTGGAGTAATGAAGGGGGAGTTGGATGGAAATGAGGCTCAATTATCGGCAATGGTTGAACAATACCCAGATGCAACATTAGCAGAATACTCTGAGTATTGGGGACAAATTATCATCATTGGCTCAGTAAAAGTACGATGTGCGTCGTGCATTGCAAAAACAAAAACTTACACGAAAAAAAGACGCTAAGTAGCAGCCAAGCGAAAACTTCAAGAGTGCAAAAGTTGAAAAAACTCAAAAAAGTCTTGTGTAACTTTCAAAAGTTAGTTAAAAAACAATCTCCGAAAGAATCTAAAAAATGAGAATTTAGGATGTTTATGCATGAGTTTTGAACTTGTGAACTTTTTATTTGTAGCATCCTCATATTCTAGGTTCGGCAACTCCCAAACATCTTGTCTTCCCTGTTCTTTTTCTACTAACAACTGAAGATGAATTGGTAATTTTGTCTGTAGTCCCGGTGACCAGGGTTCTCCATCAAACAATCCTTTTTCAATTTGTCCATTGAACATCTCTTTACCCCTTTTAGAAAGTGAACTTTCTAAAAATAAAACTTTGAATTTAACATTTGATTTCTAATTTTTAATTGCCAATGCTACTTTTCCTAAAGACAAACAAATCACATCCCTTTGTGGTGTATGGATACGACTACAAAGAACATCTCGATAATATCTTTCTAGAGGATTTTTGTGAGATAAACCTGGATTACCAATTAGTTCTAAACCGATTTCTACTGCACGAATGGCATTGTTTGTAGCCATATATTTAACCGTTTGTGCTTGCAAATGAACATTTGGATTGTGTTCACCTTCGTCAATGTCAGCAGCCAGAGTGTAGATTAGGCGATCATTGGTGTATAGTAATGCTTCAATTTCACCAAAAGATGTTTGAAAGTGGGGTAAAGTTGCCAGACTTACACCTAAATTAGTAGGCGATCGCTCATTTAAATACTTAACTAACCAATCTCGCGCTGCTGTCGCTACCCCTTGATACAATGCACTCAAAAATAAACTACCACCCGCTAGCATTAATGGATCGGGCGATGACCAAGCTTTGAGGGGACGGACATCTAAGGCATACTCTGTTGGGATGCAGACATCTTCTAAAATTAAATCGTGGCTACCTGTTGCCCTCATCCCTAAATGATCCCAAGTTTCTACAATCTTGACACCAGGGAGATTGCGAGGCACAAGAAAACTGCCCACTTGGGGATCGTTGTCATCTGTCCGCGCCCAAACTACGAAATAACGCAGAATCGGGCTGCCTGTAGTGTATTGTTTATGGCCAGTAATTAGCCAACTATCAGGTGTATGTTTGGCGATCGTTGCAGGTAATCCACCTCTAGCAGGTGTGCCTAATTCCGGCTCCACACGTGCAGCATTGAGTAAAGCAATACCTTGTACTGATTCTCGACATAGCCTTTCGTAAACAGCCGGATGCCAGCGCCGAGTTCGGGCAGCGTTGACGTGTTGTAAGTAGTGCATTGTTAGTACTAAGGCAGTAGATGCGTCGCCACTTGCTATCTTTTCAATCACCCGACAAGCCGTAGCATACCCTACACCTTGACCGCCAAATTCCGGTGGGATAGTCAGATTTAATAGTTGTGCTTGATGGAGTGCCTGGAAATTCTCAAAAGGAAACGAGCCATCGCGATCATGAGCAGCAGCGCGAGTAGCAAAGTCATCTGCTAGGGATTCAACTAATGCAAATAGATCGGAAAAAGACTGTGCTGTTGTGGTAGCAGATGCTTCTAAAACAGGTGATTTTGACATTTGACTGTTTACTCCTGCTTTCTAATTGCATTTAGCGATATCTTCGTTGAAAGTACTATCCCAAAGTTGTTTGACATTAACTTTTGCTGGAATGACACCCGCTTTGAAAAAGGTATCAGCCACTTTTTGCTGAGAATTAATAGCTTCATCAGAGACAGGAAGCAACTGTTGGCGGCGCTGTTGTTGTCCTTCTTGGGCATCTTCGTAAACGATGCTTTCATCAACATTGATAGCAGTTGCGTAACTCTTCGACCATTGTTTGAGATTGGTTTCCCGCCAAACTTGGGACTTTTGCAGACGACAGAGGAAATCAGCGATCGCAATTTTCTTTTCGGGATCGGCGATCGCATTGGGAGCAGCGATAATCACAAAGTTACCGCTCAAAATATCTTTTGCAGATTCAAGCACCCATGCTCCTTCTTTTTTTGCTTGCGGGATAGAGTAACCGTAGGTAGCCCAAGCATCAAGATCGCCCTTACGAAAAGCAGAAAGTCCATCAGGTATCGACAAAGGAACCGCAGTGATATCCTTCATTGTTAACCCGACTTTTTCCAGCATCTTAATCAGGAAATAGTGAGCAGTTGTGGCTTTAACGTAACCCACCTTCTTACCTTTAAGATCGGCGATCGTTTTTGCTGTAGAATTTTTGGGTACAAGTACAACTTGACCAACAGTAGGCCCTTTTCTGGTAGCAATAATTTTTACAGATGCCTTAGATTCGATAGCAAAAATGGGTGGAATCTCACTAGCAGAGGCGAGGTCGATCGCACCAGCATTAATTGCTTGTACCATCAAATTACCCCCGGTGAACTCAGTAAACTGAATTTTGTAAGGGAAATTATCCAGTTCGGCTAACTTTAAATCTAAGTCCCATCCACCTTTATACTTTGCCACCCGTAGTTCAATGTTATTTGATACTGCAATAGCATTTTGACTAGAATTATCAGTATTAGTTGTAGATTTGGTAGATTTTACCTGTGAGCAAGCTACTGTTGCTATCGATAAGCAACCCACAGTTAGAAGAAAATTTAGCTGTCGCCACTTGATAGACACGTTGATTTTTAGGGATAGAGGACAGGCGAACGCAGAGAAATGACAGGTGTAGGTTTTTTAGATTTCGCGTTTGGATCGATGCGGGGACACGGGGAGCAAAGGAGCAGGGAGAACAACTAATGACTATTCCAATAAATCCGGCTCTTCCCGCACAATTCTGTCATAGAGCGGTTGGAAGCTGAACCAGCCGCCAGAGTGTGTTCCTACTTGGCTATGGGTTAAAGTAGCAATGTCGCGATCAACAGGAATGGGTTTTCCTGCTGCTTCCGCTAACAGTTGTGCTTGAGCTGAACGCTCGAAACTTACATACCACCAAGCTGCTTCATCTACTGTCTGCCCTACTGTCAAAAAGCCATGATTTTTGAGGATGACAGCTTTCTTGTTACCTAAAGTTTCAGCAATTCTTTTCCCTTCCGACGTATCTAAAACCACACCTTTATAGTCATCAAACAGGGCATGATCTTGATAAAAAGCACAAGCATCTTGAGTTAACGGATCAAGAAGGCGACCAAGACTTGACCAAGTTTTACCGTGAAGGGAATGGGCGTGTGCAGCTGCAACGATATCAGGTCGCGCTTCATGTATCTGGGAATGAATAGCGAAAGCAGCGCGGTTTACAGGCGCATCTCCTTTGACAACTTCCCCTTCTCTATCTACTAAAATCAAGTCAGACACGCGGATATGACCGAAGTACTTGCCAAATGAATTGACCCAAAAATGGTCAGTAAATTCTGGATCGCGGGCAGTAATATGACCTGCTGTTCCTTCACTGAAACCAAAACGAGCAAACACACGAAATGCAGCTGCTAGGCGTTGTTTGCGGTAAAGGCGTTCTTCTTCAACTCTTTCAAAAACAGGTGGTTGAGGTCTATCAAATTTCGGCATGATTTTTACTTTTGTTTGCTAACAGGTGCGTTGGCATATCCAGAGCGAAACAACTGCACAGTTCCTTGTTCTGGGTTATACTGGTTTCGCCAAATGCTACCAGTGTCATTTCCCATGACATGAATTGAGATAGAAGGAGTAAATACTGTGCTGGCTCTTACAGAGTGGATATCTCCTTCAGGAGGTAACAAACGATAAATGTCACCGCTTTTGACTTGATAGATACCAACAATCTCTAACTGAGCTTGTCCTTCTAACTCACCGCTATCTACGCGACGATAGACAGTTTCTTCTTGTTTGCCTTTATATAAACCTACAAGTCCCCAAGATAAATGGTCATGTACAGGGGTGATCGAATGAGGGGGAATCACCAAACTAAAGATGGTAAGCGAACGATCCTGGGAACGATAGAGCAACCATTGTCCGATACCTCCCCCCAAACCACTATCAAGATTTGCTTGGGCGAAATGCTCTGGTAGCCAATTCTGTTTCTTTAATAGTGCAGCGAAATGGGGTTCAAGGGTATTGAGAGTTTCTGTGTGGTTATGAGTCGTGCTAGAGATAATTTCTTTAGCAATAGCAACAAACTCATGTAAGTCAGGACTATCAATAAACCATTGATCTGCTTCTAAAAGTTCAAGAACATTTGTGTAAGGCATAGGATTTTAAGGTTATGGATGCAAAAAGTACGGATTAAGGCTTACGCATTCTCCCCTTTTCTTTATATTTTCCGCATTTGCGGTTTTTAATTTTAGGCGACGGTTAATGTTTGTTGTTCTAGTAGTTGCACTTGTTTACGTACCAAGGGAATCACATCTCTACCGTAGGCGATCGCATCTTCTACCGGATCAAAACCGCGAATTAATAGTGTTGTTACCCCAGCTTTGTAATAATCAACCAACGATTCTGCCACTTGTTCTGGAGTTCCTACTAAGGCAGTAGTATTACCATAGGCTCCCGTCACAGCAGCGATCGGTGTCCACAAACGTTTGTCATGAATTTCGCTTTCTTTTGCAAACTCTAGTAACCGTAATGAACCGACAGCTTGGGGTCGTGCGGAAGTACCAGGTGGTAGTTGAATTCCCGCCTTAGCACGAGTTTCTTTGATACGTGAGAGAATATAACGCGCCTTTTCCCATGCTTTTTCTTCCTTCTCAGCCAAAATCGGACGTAAGGAAATACTAAACCGTAACTCAACTCCTGGTGGTGCTGCGGCTTTGACTTCGGCAATACGTTGTTTAATAGCTGCTAGCGGTTCACCCCAAAAGGCGTATACATTGCTGTGTTTTACGCCCACACCAACAGCAGCACCAGAAGCACCACCAAAATATATTGGAATATAGGGTTTCTGTAACGGTTTTACCTCCGAAAATGCTCCTTTGAGTCGGTAAAACTCACCTTCATAATTGAAGGGTTCCTCACTTGTCCATACTTGCCGCAAAATGTTGAGATATTCATCCGTGCGGCGATAGCGTGTATCGTGATCAAGCCAATCACCATCTCGTTGTTGTTCAGCATCGCTGCCACCAGTGATGATATGAACAGCAACACGACCATTAGTAAAGCGATCTAGAGTTGCCAGCTTACGTGCAGCGAGAGTAGGAGTCACAAACCCTGGTCTATGTGCTAGTAAAAACTTGAGTCGTTCTGTCACCGAAGCCGCGTAACTAACTACACTGAAACCATCAGGCCCAGTAGAACTATAACCGACTAGCACTCGGTCAAAGCCACCATCTTCATGGACTTTCGCAAATTTGCGGACATATTCTGGATCTACACTTCCTCCCGTTAGTGATACGGTAGGGCCGTGTAATTCTGACGCTTTTCGCGTTCCAATCATGCCGATAAATTCTACAGGCATATCTGAAATGTCGCTCCCATTTATTAGTTAGTTGTGAGTGGTTAGTGGTTGGTAGGGGCGGGTTTTGCTAATAATTTTGCTGGTAAAACTGATAATTTATCTTTTAAACCTACCTGTAAGAACAACGCCCAGTTTATTACCTCGCAGCAGTAGTTTCCAAAGGACACACTGCCGCAGCAATATCTACTCGTTGGGGAATAATTTTTTGCTCTAGTAACCAGTCGGCAGTTTTTTGGAGATTGGCGATATCTTCAGTATTAGGAAAAGCGTAGGACTCTGGCCCTCGATTTTTAGTCGCTTGCTTGGCTACAGCATTAGAGACTTTTAGCTCTTTGACCATAAAATCTGCAGCAGCGTCAGTATGCTGATTAAGCCATTCACCATCCTGGCTTAAAGCTGTGAGGGCAGCTTTTACTGTTACGGGATTTTCTTTAGCTGCATCAGTGCGGACAACCATAATGCCGTAAGTAGGAGCAGGGTGTGTGGTAGTGATTCTCCGAGCTTTATGCTCTAGTTCAGCGATGGAAATATAAGGTTCCCAAACTGCCCAAGCATCAACAGAACCTTGATAGAGAGCCGGTGCAGCATCATTTGGCGAGAGATAAACTCGCTGAACTTTTTCTTTGGGAATATTTTCTTTTTCTAAAACTTTTAATAGCAGATACTCACCTGCGCCTCCTTGATTGACAGCTACTTTTTTACCAACTAAATCAGCAGGGTTACGGATGGAAGAATCACCACGAACTAAAATGGCATTACCCAAAGCATCTGGTTTAGGGCGCTGTACAGAGCCAATACAAAGAGGCTGTCCAGCAGCTATTCCGGAGATGGAAGGAATATCACCACACCCACCAATATCTGCTCGATTTCCATTCAGAGCAGCCAGAAGGGTTGCACAACGGTCAAATGCTCCGTTCCACTCAACTTTAATATTTTGAGTTAATAGCTGACGTTCTAACTCGCCGCGCTGACGTGCGATGGGAATAATCCCGCCTCTTTGGTATCCTAACCGAATCAAGTTAGTTTTTTGTGTCGTTTGATTGCTACTTAGAGCTTTTGAAGCAGAATTCGATGAGTTAGCAGCACCATTGACTGTCGTTTGTTGATTGCAACCAGACACTACGAAACCAATACACGCCACAACCAGAAAAGTTCTTTTAGCAGGTTGCACTTGTTTGTACCGAAAGCTGTGCTGTTTTAAATAATTCACCACAATTTACTCCTTCATCTGAATTGTTAGGAGTTGAAACAGCAGCCATATTTTTGTATTAACATTAATCTACTATAAATCTATCAATTTACAGTAGTTAACAAAACTAAGCATACCATTTTTTGATTGACAACAAAAATCAAGTCAATATTTCTTTATTTCTGATTAACTGAACTATCCGTTGGGTACGGGGTATTATTTTTTGGCCTTGCTGAATAAGGGGATGATTGAGGCTGACGCGGGGACGCAAAGACACGGAAACGCGGGGATTATGGTTGATGCAAATTCCAAAATCATCCCGCAATTATGCAACGCCTATTTTTTTAATCCTAAAAAACAGCTAAGACAGCACCTTGATATTTTTGATTGATAAAATCTTTGACTCTGCTATCAACTAGCAGTCTATTCAGCTTTTGAATTTTTGGATCTTTTTCTTTTGCCTGCAAGGTGACTAGTCCCACAGCATAATGTTTTTGAGCTAATGTTTCCTGGACAAGAGGTTGTAGTTGCAATCCAGCTTGCAAACGCAAACCAGCAGAGAATACAGTCAAATCTACATCATCGAGCGATCGCACGAGCAGAGGCCCGTCTAACTCCCGAAATTGTAGATTTTTCGGATTTGCAGCAACATCTTGAACTGTGGTGAGTTCTCCTACATTGTCCTTGAGCTTGATTAAACCTTGGTCTGCAAGTAATCTTAGAGAGCGATCGCCATTACTTCTGTCTTGGTAGATTGCGATCGTTGCCTTTTGTGGTACTTCACTCAGAGATTTAAGCCGTTTGGAATAAATGCCAAGTGGTGTTAAAAAGCCAGGATTGAGCATGACCAAATTCAGGTTAAGTTGTTTAGAAGCATTTTTCATAAAAGGGCTATGTTGAAAATAGTTAGCATCTATTTCCCCATCTCGAAGTGCTGTATTTGGCTGTATCCAGTCATTAAATTTGACTATCTGGATATCTAAACCTTCATTTGCCGCCAGATTATCTTTGACATACCTTAAAATATCCTCAGAAATAACTGCCCATACACCAACTTTAATCACCTCTTGTTGTTGATTATTTTGAACTTGAGAAGCTGTTGTATTTGCAGGAGAATTACCAGAATTTTGATTCTGATTATTATTACATCCAGAAAAGATAATAGATCCTGTAAATGAGCTTCCAGTAATTATTAAAAATCGACGTTTCATATTAACTTAAAATTTCTAAATTTAAAAAACAGGAATAATTCTTCCTTTATATTCTTGATTAATAAAATCTTTGACTTGGGGATGAACGAGCAGTTTATTTAATTTTTGAATTTTCACCTCATTTTCTCTACCCTGTAATGTCACTAATGCCAGAGCATATTTTTTGTCCTTAGCTGTTTCTGCTCCCATCGAATTGGGTTCTATTCCTGCTAAAGCAACAGTTTGAGCTGTGGATACAATGAAATCTACATCATTAATAGCTCGGACAACTTGTACACCTTCTACTTCTTTGATTTGCAAATTTTTAGGGTTAGCAGCAATATCTCTTTGAGTAACAAATTCTCTAGCATTTTCTTTTAACTGAATTAGTCCGTTAGCTGCTAATAACCTTAGTCCTCTGTCGTTATTAATGACATCGTTGGCAATTGACACAGTAGCATTCTGGGGGATTTCATTCACCGATTTTAACTGTTTGGAAAAAAGACCAAGTGTATTCAAATAAATTGTATTTAATGCTACTAATTTAATTTGAGTTTCCTTAATAGCATTATTCATAAAAGGCTTGTGTTGAAAAAAATTAGCATCAATTACTTTGTCTCTTAATGCTGTATTTGGCTGTATCCAATCATTAAATTTTACAACTTCAATTTTTAGATTTTCTTGACTAGCAAGATTATTATTAACAAAATTCAAAATATCTTCAGAGACTATGCCAGTAACTCCGACTTTAATGATATCCTCTTGGCTATTGGAGGATACTGTTCCTGAAATTCGGCTACAACCAGCAAACATGATTGATGCAATAAATATGCTTACTGATGTCAGAACAAAACGACGACCAGTTTTTGTTAAAGGAGCTAAATTATGGTAATCATTCATAAGGAAATTACAATCTTTTTAAATTAAATATTAAAAAATCTAAGATTCTCCGCCGTTAAAATGCTGAAAAAGATTATTTTTTTCTCAACTGCCGTGCTATCAAATCGCCTAAAAGCTGGATAAATTGTACTAAAAAAATCAGCACTACAATTGTGGCAAACATAACTCCAACATCAAAGCGTTGATAGCCATATTGAATAGCTAAATTACCCAAGCCACCACCACCAACAGCCCCAGCCATAGCAGAAGAATTGAGGAGACTGACAATTAAAATTGTGATACCTAAAATGATGGAAGGTAATGCTTCTGGAATGAGAACTTTGAGGATAATTTGCCAATAGTTGCAGCCCATAGCTTCTGCTGCTTCTACTAACCCTTTATCAACTTCGAGAATACTAGTCTCAGCGATGCGAGCAAAGAAGGGAATTGCTGCCAAAGTCAAAGGAACAAGGGCGGCGGTACTACCGATAGAAGTACCAACTATCAATCGGGTTAGCGGTGTGAGAACTACAAGTAAAATAATAAAAGGGAAAGAGCGACCGGTATTTACTACTGCACTTAGTACCTGGTTGAATTTGGGAGAGTTGAGGATGTTGCCAGGACTAGTCATGACCAACAATAAACCTAGAGGCAAGCCCAAGACAACAGCTACTAAAGCAGAGATTCCCACCATGTAAAAAGTTTCCAGTGTTGCTTGCCACAAACTATCAAGCAATTCCCATCCTTGCATCAATGTACCTCAACTGCATACTCTGATTTGTGTAAGTATTCCAATGCTTGTGTTACCTTAGTTCCCGCAAGTTCGACTTGAAATTGACCAACACGGCGATCGCCTACAGTTTCGACGCTACCATTGAGGATATTCACATCCACATCAAAGCGACGTGCCAAGGTAGTAAATATCGGATTTCTCGCCACATCGCCAGCAAATGCCACCGTTGCCAAAACAGCCCCAGAACGTGGTGCATAGCCTTTACAACGGGGAAAAAACTCCTGAGCTAACAATGAATCAGGTTGCGCTGCCAGATCGCTAACACGTCCTTGTTCCACAATCTTGCCAGCATGGAGAATCGCCACACTATCGCAAATTTGCTTGACTACACCCATTTCGTGAGTAATCAGCAAAATCGTCAGTCCCATGCGCTGATTGAGATCGCGTAGCAGTTCTAGAATTGAGCGGGTAGTTTGGGGATCAAGGGCTGAGGTAGCTTCATCTGAGAGTAAGACTTTAGGTTCCCCCGCTAGCGCCCTAGCAATTCCAACCCGTTGCTTTTGTCCACCCGAAAGCTGGGCTGGATAAGCATTTGCTTTACCTTCCAAACCCACTAACGCCAGTAATTCCTCTACTTTTGCTTTGCGTTTCAATTTGCTATCACCAATCACTTCTAAGGGAAAAGCAATGTTTTCTGCTACAGTTCTAGAACTAAGTAAATTAAAGTGCTGAAAAATCATGCCAATACGCTGGCGTGCTTGACGCAAAGCAGCACCAGAAAGTTTTGTCATCTCTTCACCGTTGACTTTGACAAAACCCAATGTTGGCTTTTCTAACTGATTGACACAGCGAATTAAAGTACTTTTACCTGCCCCACTTTGTCCTAGAACCCCAAATATTTCACCTGCTTTGACGTGCAGATTCACACCATCTAAAGCTACTACTTTTTGCTCGCTTTGATGATATATTTTATGTACATTAATAAATTCAATCATCAATGAGTTTCTCCATAAACATACATTTTTTAGAAAATTCAAATAAGAAAATGGAACTAATTATATTAAGATGAATGAATAATCTAATAAAATAAAAAATTGGAATCTATTTTTACATTTATGTTTGAGTGATTAGAAAAGAATTATTAAACCACAAAGACACAAAGAACACGAAGAAGAAAAATTTTTATAGTATGTTTCTGCAATTTTTATTTAATTAAGGAATAGGAAGTACAGCACCTTGATACTTGTCTTTAATAAACTGTTTTACTTGGTCATCGCGTAGCAATTTATAGAGTTTTTGAATTCTGGGATCATTTTCTTTTCCTACTAATGTTGTGAGTGTTACCGCATAAAGTGGATTTTGTGCCGATTCTATTGCTAAAGCATCTTTATCTGTTTTCATACCCGATTGCACAACCCAATTACCTGTAATTCCGGCTAAATCTACATCCGGGAGAGTGGGAATTGCTTGCGCTCCAGGTATTTCTCGAATTTGTAGATTTTTAGGGTTCTCAATGATATCTTTGGGACTGGCTGGTTGAACATTTGGTTTGAGTTTAATTAATTTAGCTTCTTCTAATACCTTCAATGCGCGATGAGCGTTACTGACATCATCCGGAATTGACACTAAAGCATTCTGAGGAACTTCTGCAAGCGATTTATGTTTTTTAGAAAAAATTCCTACAGGATTTAAATGAATTTGTGGAGTAAAAGCATACATTTTAATATTTTTACGTTGGCCAAAATCTTCCATAAATGGGATATGTTGGAAGTAATTAGCATCAATTTGTTCTTCCTTTAAAGCAGTGTTATTCTGCACAGAATCATTAAATGTGACAATTTCAATATCTAATCCTGCTTGGGGTGCAAGATTTTTTTTCACAAATTCTAAAATCTCTCCAGCAGGTACGGGTGAAACGCCTACTTTAATTTTTTCTTTTGTTCCAGTTGCAATCGTATTTGCAGCCGTTGTCGCAGTGGGACTATTTGCTGTGTTAGCTGTACCATTATTTTGGAGTGAAGTACAACTGCTAAATATTGTAGCGGTAAATGATGCAACCGTTATGAGAAAAAAGCGGCGGTTAATTTTATTCATGCGATCGCCTCTATTAAATATTGACTTTGTTGCAGCAGCTATTGATGATTTCTATTTTTCAGCATAGATAAAATACTGGGATGTAAATCTTGTTTGAATAGAGAATGATTTGAAGGATTGTTTTGTACAAAAGCAATAATGAAACCTAAACCAAAACCAATCATGAATAAAAAAGTAAAAGTGTGAATACCTAATGACTCTAGAAGATACCTAAAGTTAATTCCATCTAACCAGCTTATTACCGTCCTAATTAAGGTAGCACTCATAAAACTTTCCTTAAAACTAAATAGCATCATTTCTCAACAATAGAAAGAAACAAACTTTGCGCCCCTCTGCGCTTTCCTTTGCGCCCCTCTGCGTTTCAATTTCAATCCTGTGTTTTACTCAACGTACTAGTTTCCAAAAAGCTCCCCAGGGGGGAGCGACAGAGAAGAAAACTAAAAGTAGGAAACTTCACTCACTCACACTTACAAGACGAGAAAGTTGAGCAATGGGGATATCAAGAGGTTCTTGTAAACGGGTGGTAGGAAAATGAGGAGCGTATTGGG
The DNA here is from genome assembly GCF_038404745.2 of Chlorogloeopsis sp. ULAP02. Lineage (NCBI taxonomy): Bacteria > Bacillati > Cyanobacteriota > Cyanophyceae > Nostocales > Chlorogloeopsidaceae > Chlorogloeopsis > Chlorogloeopsis sp. ULAP02. Next base: position 173,344 of record NZ_JAYKTT020000044.1, read on the forward strand.
CAATCAGTTTATCAATAGTTTCGATTTCAAACTCAGTTGTCCAAGTTGGACGAGTTAAAGTTGCTGTCATAAAGTCTTCCTTCATTAAGATTGCAGATTAAGCTACCAATTCTAAAGAACGCACTCGTGGCATTACTTCTTCATGAAAGCGTTTCATCTCCACAGCAAAAGGTTGGAATTGCAGCATAAAAGTATCAATGCCTGTACCAACAAAATCTGCTATTGTTGCTGCTACAGTATCATAGCTGCCAACTAACCCGGCTGCTGTACCACCGTTACTTCCTACACCAGGATATTTCGCCATATTCTTGAACATTACTACTTCTGGCTCAACGCCTTTCATCAGTTCAGTTCTATCATCCTGTTTAGCAAGTTCCAGAAGATATTCGTATTCTGTTTGAGCTTCTGCGTCAGTAGATCGGGCAATGACAAAAGCTGACATAGCAAACCGTAATGGTTTAGGTTTCGTCCGTTCCCACTTTTTGACATCAGCAATAGTTTCTCGTATGGCTTCCAAAGGACGTCCATTGAGGAAAAATACATCTGCTGTTTGCATTGCTAGATTTTTTGCAGCATCTGACTCTCCGCCCAAATATATACGGGGATGGGGTTGTGCTATTGGACGCGGATGCAAACAAAGGTCGTTGATTTGAAAGTAATTACCTTGAAAGTTAATTCGTTCCCCACTCCACAGCGCCTTGACTACCTCAATCCACTCCTGGGAATAGCGATAACGCTCATCGTGTGGTAGGAAAGGAATACCAGATTTTTGCAATTCCGGCATAAACCAAGCACTAACAAGGTTAATTGCGAATCGTCCGCTGCTAATGGCATCAATATTTAATGCCATCTTTGCCAAAACTACTGGATGAAATAACAAAGGCTTAACTGCGGCGATGATTTCAATAGAATCAGTTGCTTCCGCAAGCGCTGCTGCGGTTGTCCAAGTCTCTAGCTGATCTAATTCTTGATTCCTCGGATTGATAATGTGTTCGGCGATGAGAGTAGTAGTAAACCCAGATGCTTCTGCTAGTTGGATAAGTTGCTTTGCCCTTTTGTAAGTGGCATCACGGGGTTCATGGGGGTGGTTCATCGCGCCACAATTACCATAAACTGGAATCCAGATCCCGTAGCGTGGCTGAGACATATCTGTATACCCTCTTTGACTAGAGGCTAATATCTTCTGGAAATTAAAGTTAGTAGGAGTTTGAACACATGATTTACTATATCAACAAAATACTATTTATTGATAGATTTACCGTAGTATTAATATATAATAATTCCACAAATAGCTAGCAAAAGCAATGGGTCAGCGAAATAAATCTAATAACCTGCTCTTTTATCCACAACATGACGTAGAGATTGCCCAGTGCGATCGCGTTGCAAATTATCTAAAGATAGTTCCAGTATGCGTTCTTTCGCTCTAGGAGAATGGCCAGAACAGTGGGGGTATTTTACAATCCTTAATGTTAGATAACCTAATAATTAGTATTTCATGATATTGTGATTTACAGTAAATCCACCATGAGTTTCAGCGTCTAGCAAAAGGTGAATACCTAAGAGGCTGATACCAGTACCTCAAAGCTTTATGGAAAAAGAATTTTATCAATACTGTATCTGAGTATTTTTTGGGCGGATGTCGAGGGTTGAAAGTCTAATAAGGTTATCTCAATTAAGTCACTTGCCCCAAAGCCATAGGCTTTTGACCAAGATGTAATACATAAATTATGGCTTTACATGAAAAGCCATTAGCCATAAGCAAATCAGCGTACCGACTGTAAGCTTCGCTAACGCACTACGGAAAAGAAAAAAGTATATGAACAAAACACGCAAGTTTCGTTTAGGTGCATTCATTCAAGCCACAGGACATCATGTCTGTGCTTGGCTGCACACCGATTCACAAGCAGATGCTGGTCTCAATTTCGAGCATTACAAAGAAATTACCCAGACCGCCCAACGTGGCTTGTTCGATGCAGTTTTTCTAGCAGATAGCCCAGGAGTTTGGGGCGGTACTCCCGAAAATCAAATTCGCAATGGTAAGATTGTCCACTTTGAGCCGATTACTCTCTTCAGTGCTTTGTCTTCAGTGACCCAAAATATCGGCTTCATAGCCACTGCCTCGACCACCTATGAAGAACCCTACAATTTAGCACGTAAGTTTGCCTCTCTAGATCACTTAAGTAAAGGACGAGCAGGATGGAATGTAGTTACCACAGGCAATGATAATGCCGCAGCTAATTTCGGACTTGAGCATCACCCAGAACACAGTCAGCGTTATGAACGTGCTGAAGAATTTGTGGAAGTCGTAAAAGGACTATGGGATAGCTGGGAAGATGATGCTTTTATCCGTGACAGAGAATCTGGTATCTATTTCGATCCCAAGAAACTGCATACACTCAACCACAAGGGCAAACATTTTTCTGTCAAAGGGCCTTTGAACGTCGGTCGTCCGCCCCAAGGCTACCCAGTGATTGTACAGGCAGGAGCCTCCGAAGCAGGACGGGACTTGGCAGCACGCACTGCCGAGGTAATCTTCACTGCTAATCAAACCCTAGCTGATGCACAGGAATTCTATGCTGATGTCAAAGGTAGGTTGGCGAGATATGGACGCTCTCCAGACGATCTAAAAATCATGCCTGGCGCTTTCCCAATTATTGGCCGTACCGAGTCAGAAGCGCAGGAAAAATACGAATTTCTGCAATCGTTGATTCATCCCGATGTCGCCTGGGGTATTTTGAAAAACTATTACAAAGGTGTAGATCTGTCTAAATACTCTCTAAATGATTTAGCTCCCGAACTACCCAGTGACACCAACACCAACAAGAGTCGTCTCAAACTAGTTAGGGATTTGGCTACTCGCAAAACTCTGACACTACGTCAGTTGTATCTTGCTCTAGCTACTGCAAGAGGTCATCGCACCATAATTGGTACTCCTGAAAGTATTGCCGATCAATTAGAGGAATGGTTCAACAATGGTGCGGCAGATGGTTTTAATATCATGCCACCAATCTTGCCTACAGGGTTGGATGACTTTGTCAATCTAGTCGTTCCCATCCTCCAAAAACGCGGACTCTTTCGTACTGAATACGAGGGTAGTACTTTGCGTGAAAACCTGGGGCTGCGTCGTCCGGGCAATCGTTTTGCTGCTCAACAAGTGGATGAAAAATTGGTTTTGGCGTAAATAAGTTTTTCACAGATGGCTAAACCAAACCTTTTGAAGCGTGCTTTTTGTAGATCGCCTCCGGTTTAAAGTGTGCCTGATATTCTATATAGCCTCAAAATATTAGCCAAAAATAAGGAAAGAAACATGACTGAATATAGCCGATTGAAGACTTCGCCCTCTGCCGCAATCAAAGCAACCCTTGATTATCCGGTAATTGACACCGATGTTCACACCAATGATTTTACACCCGCTCTTGAGGATTACATCGCTGATTACGGTGGATCGAAACTTGTAGACGAATTACGCAAGGCGGAAAACTCTCGACTCAATTCTAAAGTCAATGGTAAAGACTGGTATCAACAAACACCTGAAGAACGACAATCCTACCGCACAATTAGATCGCCTTGGTGGGCTAGAGTTACCCGTAATACCCTAGATTTAGCAACTTATACTTTGCCGGAACTGTTTTATGAGCGTCAGGCGGAGCAAGGTTCAGATTATTCGGTATTATTCCCCAATAACGTCCTTGCACCAGCCGGGGCTAGTCCTGAGAATCGCCAAGCATTGCAACGCGCTGTCAATCACTATCATGCTGACTTGTATCGCAAATATAGCGATCGCCTGACGGTAGTAGCTGGGATTCCCATGACAACCTCACAAGAAGCTGTTGAGGAGTTAGAATTTGCTGTAAAAACACTAGGTTTAAAAGTAGCAAATATTCCTGGTGGCGTAAAACGGCCAATTAAGGCGATCGCTGATAAGTATCCAGCAGATCAATTTCCTGAAATCGCCAAATATGCTTCCTATATTGACTTTTATGGATTAGATAGTGAATACGACTACGATCCATTCTGGGCAAAAGCCGTGGAATTGGGAGTCCCCATTACTACCCACTACGGTAGTCAAGGTTGGACTGGTCGTTCTTCCATCAGTAACTACATGAACAACCATATTGGTCACTTTGCCGATGGCTCACAGGCATTTGCTAAAGCATTGTTCTTTGGTGGTGTAACTAAACGTTTTCCACAGTTGCGCGTAGCCATGCTCGAAGGTGGTGCAGATTGGGGCGCACACACCTACATTCATTTAGTGGATCGTTTTTCCAAGCGCAATCTGGAAGCACTCCAAAACTACAACCCCGATCTCACCAATGCCGATGAACTATTTGAGTTGTTTGAGCGCTACGGTGGCGAAATTACTCAAGGGCATTCCCTCAGCAAAGAAGAACTGACTAAGAGTGTGCTGGGTTCTTCCTTCAGCCGTCATAGCCGTCAACCAGTTGGTAGCGAACTGGAAGATTTTGCAGCAGCAGGTATTAAAACAATTGAGGACATCCGCGATCGCTGGGTAAACAATTTCTTCTTTGGTTCCGAGTCCGATGACCGCACTATCGCAGCAGCATTCAACGACAAAGCTAATCCCTTGGGTGTGAAAATCAATGCCATCTATTCTTCGGATGTAGGTCACTGGGATGTACCCGATCTCACAGTTCCTCTTGCGGAAAGTTGGGATCTCGTTAAAGAAGGCGTGATTTCCGAAGCTGACTTCAAGGCCTATGTATTTACTAATCCCTACAAATTTTACACTGAAGCTAACCCTAATTTCTTCAAGGGTACGGCGATTGAATCCAAGGTAAGTAACCTCGAATCCCCACAAGTAGATAAAAGCTTAGTGGGAGTGTAAGACTTTGTTGGATATTAGGCGTGGGGTATGGGGCATAGTTCACAATTCTCTTTGTCTTCCTCATCCCCTTCCTTTCTAGTCCTCAATCCAAAACGGGAAATCGATATGACAACAACTGACCCTGATTTCGGCGCTCGTGAGGCACTACGCCTAATTGGCCCCGATCCGGAAAACTGGGTGAGCGATCGCCCAGGCATCGACCACAACGTCACGATCATAGGTGGTAGCGGCAGCGGTAGTACCTTTGCATTTGCGCTACGGCGTGCCGGGATCGGCCGCGTGACAGTGATTGACGCCGCCGAGGACGAAGCTCATGCAGGCGTGTGGCTGACACGAGCGCGGATGAAAAAGCTCCGCACACCGAAGAACCTGCCCGGCCCGGAATTAGGCATCCCAGAATTGTCTTTTCAAGCATGGTACGAAGCGCGGCACGGTGCTGAGGCTTACGCAGCAATCGACCGGATTCCCCGATTGCTGTGGGCTGAGTACCTTAGCTGGTATCGGCAGTTTCTCGGCATTCCAGTTCGTTACCAGACGAGGTTGGTGCGGATTGAGCCAGCTGAAGGGTTCTTTCGTCTACACCTTGAGGTAAATGGTGTTCCGCAGGTGGAGACTACACGTAAGATTATTTTCGCTAACGGTGTCGCTGGTACAGGTGGCCCATACATACCACCAGTACTAGCTGACTTACCACGCACGCTGTATGCACATACTGCTGATGCCATCGATTTTGATGTATTGCGCGGTAAAAATGTGGCGGTGATAGGTGCGGCAGCCTCAGCTTTCGATGCAGCAGGGGTAGCCCTGGAATCGGGAGCGAAGACAGTACACCTGTTCGCACGGCGTTCAGCGCTCGCATCTTTGCCAGTGATTCGGGTGCGGGGTTATCCTGGTGCTTACTACAACTATCCACAACTGCCTGATGCCGCTCGCTGGTTCCAGGCTTGGCGCTTTCGCCAAGTAGGCTCCACACCACCACCCGACGCAATTGAGCGAGCGATCGCCTTTCCCAATTTCCACCTGCACCTGTCTGCACCTTGGAGAACAGCGCAGGAAAAGGGAGGACGTATTGTTGCCCAGGTGAACGATGATATTTTCGAGTTTGATTTTGCGATCGCAGGTACTGGCTACTTCGTCGATCCAACAAAGCGCCCCGAACTAGCCGACTTTGCCCAGCACATTGCCCTGTGGCGCGATCGCTACGAGCCACCAGCAGATCAACGCGACGACGATCTAGGAACGCACCCTTACCTCGGCAACGCCCACGAATACCTAGAGAAAGTACCCGGTACTGCGCCCTACCTGAAAGACATTCACGTATTTAACCCTGCTGGTTTTGTCAGTTTCGGACTGCCAATTGGTGATGTACCGAGCATTCGCCGCGACGTGCCGACAATAGTATCCCGTATCAGCCACAACTTATTTTTTGCTGACTGGGAGCAGCACGAAGCACGCATCACCAGCGACAACATTGCGCCCGACTTCGATGACTTACTGTACGCAGCCGCAGTGTGGAAGCAGAAAGTACCAGTTGGTTAAGACGTTTGCTGTACATGGGGATTAGAAAATCTAATCCCCGCTTCCTAAACAAAACACACACTTGAGGAATTATCGCTATGTCTATCGAACGCCGTTCTGGTTTATTGCCTTATTTATTATCCCGCGTCTCTGAAGATACCAAAAAACCCGCACCCCTCGTGTTGTTTTTGCATGGAGCCCGCGATCGTGGTAATGATTTAAATGTACTGCTGAAATGGGGTCTACCTCGTTTTGTGAATGAATCAAGTCCCTTACCCTATTTCTTTGCAGCGCCCCAACTTCCTGAAGGACAAACTTGGGTAGAACGTGAAGCAGATGTGATTGCTTTGTTGGATAATCTGATCGTTTCTCAATCCATCGATCCTGCCCGTGTCATCTTATCAGGATTCAGTTTAGGTACGGCTGGGGCTTGGCACATTGCTGCTTCCCATCCTCGACGCTTCGCTGGTTTGGTAGCAGTGTCTGGTCGTGTACCGACCTCGTTAGAAGAACCCCAATTAGCAGCACTAAAAGAAATTCCCATTCAGATATTCCAAGGAGCAAAAGACGAAAAACTGGCTATTGAGGATACACAGCAGATTGTCGATACTTTGCAAGCAGCTGGCGGTACAACAGATTTTACTGTATTACCTGAAGGAGATCATTTTATTGCTGATGAAGTTTACACCGATCCGAAATTGCAACAATGGCTGATTTCACAAAGCCGTCGCACTTCTGTAGCCATCTGAAGCAATTTAGCTAATGTCAGACTCTCGCAAAGAAATTAGAATTTGTTTTATTGGTGAATCGTTTGTCAATGGCACAGGCGATCCTGAGTTTCTCGGTTGGACAGGTAGAGTTTGCCGTCATGCTGAGTCAAAAGGATATGCAATCACTCACTATAACTTAGGGGTACGGGCTGAGACAAGTCGGTATCTTAAACAACGTTGGCATTCTGAAGTCTCCTATCGTCTCCCTCCTGAATCCGATGGTCGAGTAGTATTTTCCTTTGGGGTAAACGATTCAGGATGGGCGGGAAAAAATCAAGCAATCGAACTTTCAGAATCGATCGCAAATGCTCGTAGCATCTTGACTGAAGCAAAACAACTCTATCCTGTGTTGATGATTGGGCCACCGCCTTGTGGTGATGTGGATCAAGACAAAAGAAATCAAATTATCGCAAATCTCTCACAGGAATTTGCCTTAGTTTGTCATGAACTAAATGTTCCTTATCTTGACGTGTTTTCCGGTTTGCTGAAGTCACCGATTTGGCTAACAGAAGCAAAAGCCAATGATGGTGCTCACCCAAAAGCAGATGGTTATGCAGAATTTGCAGCGATCGTACAAAACTGGGAAGGTTGGTTAAATTGGTTCACGCCTGATTAATCGTTGCGTATACGCATTCTATTTAAAAATTTTACTTTCAATCAATAACAACCAAGATCACCATGACGTTACCAACAACTAAACTCGGTAAAACTGGATTGACTGTTTCGCGCCTTGTTCTTGGCACCATGACTTTTGGATTGCAGACAGACGAAGAAACTTCTAGGGTAATTCTCGACACTGCCGCCGATGCTGGTATCAACTTTCTGGATACAGCTGATGTTTATCCTTTGGGGGGTGGATTAGCTACGGCAGGAAGTACCGAAGAAATCATTGGACGCTGGCTCAAAGGTAAACGCGAACATTTTATCCTGGCTACCAAAGCTGTAGGTAAAGTTGGCCCTGCACCTTGGGATCAAGGTGCTTCACGCAAACATATTTTGGATGCGATCGATGCTTCCTTAAGACGCTTAGGAACTGACTATATTGACCTTTATCAACTACACTCTGATGATGCCTCAACCCCGCTCGATGAAACACTAGAAGCATTAGATACAATCGTATGGGCTGGGAAGGTACGTTATATTGGGGTTTCCAACTTCTTAGCATACCGACTCGCTCGTGCCTTGGGTCGTGCCGATGTTCGCAATTTAACTCGCTTTGTCTCGATTCAGCCACGCTATAGTTTGTTGTTCCGCGAAATTGAGCGAGAACTTTTACCCCTAGCGCAAGAAGAAGGACTGGGCGTAATTCCCTACAATCCGTTGGCAGGAGGTTTACTGACTGGTAAACACAATTTTGCTCAAGGGCCTACCGACGGAACTCGTTTTACCTTGGGTGCAGCTGCTAAACTTTATCAAGAACGTTATTGGCACGATCGCGAGTTTAATACTGTTGAGGAGTTACGCACAGTTGCAGATTTGGCAGGATTGTCACTTACTACCCTATCATTGGCTTGGGTTTTGGCGAATCCAATTATCACTGCCCCGATTATTGGCGCTAGCCGTCCAGAACAACTTACTGACACTCTTAAAGCGGTGGAAGTAAAACTTGATGACAATTTAAAACAAAAGCTAGATGATATCACCGTTGAATATCGTAAGGGAGATGCTGTGCGCTAAGATTGCTAACCCAGCGATTTTATAGAGCGATATGCTAAAAATTAGCCAAGCAAAATTGTATCATGCTGAAAACGTTAAAGCTTTTTACAAACAGTGTGATTATGGAGGCGATCTGAGTGAGGAAGCCTTAATATTCATTGCTCAATTGGAGGAGAGAATTGTTGGTGCAGTACGTTTGTGTCCAAATACTGGGTTCTTTGTGCTTCGGGGGATGCAGGTATTAGCCCCGTTTCAGCGTCAGGGTGTTGGCACGCAGCTACTTCAAGCCTGTACCGAGCAACTTGTCGAGCGAGTTGGTTACTGTATTCCGTGGCAGCATTTGAAATCGTTCTATCAACAAGTAGGGTTTCAAGAAGTTTCACCGATTGAGGTTCCAGACTTATTGTATGAGCGATTTAATAACTACACTTCTAGAGGAATGAATGTCATTCTAATGCGTCGGCGGCCAACCGCACAACAAGCCTATCGTAAATTGATCGCGGCACAGTACGACTGATGCAACGATCAATGAATTCAATGAGATTCCTTCTATCCTGAAGCAGTTCAAAGAAAGTCATTGAACACTTTTTGCTGTCATTCGTAAGATGAATCGTAATAATTTATTGATAATAATTTTTCTTAATCATACTGACATCAACCTAACTCATGGCATCTGAAATATCAGAGATTCGGTGGATGATAGAGCGTGGCAATATTATTGATGTCATTGTTGGTATTGCCAATGCAATGGATAATCAAGATTGGCAGAAACTCCGAAAATATTTAGCAGACAAAATTTATATTGACTATTCGTGCGACTCATGACTATTTGGTTTTTAGCAAGGGAACAGCACCATTAGGGAGAAGCTGAAGTGATACGACGTGATCGCCGTTCTTTAATCAAAAGCCCTCGTTCATCTCAATCGTTCCAACGTGCTGCGGATGCACCCAAGCTACCAGCGACTTCATTCAGGTTTATTTGCTATTTTGTCAATCAATTTCGTTGGTGGTATATAGCAATTGTGATTTTGGAGGTGATGCACGCGACTTGTGGCATTATGTTGCCCTATGCCATTGGCGAGATTATCCGCAACGTAACACAATCGACGGGTGATAGCAAGCCCACTCTTGATGCTATTACCCAACCCTTGATGCTGTTTACCGCCTTGAGTGTGGGTGAAGTGGTATTTGGGCGATCGTCAGGACTATTGTTGACTATTCTCCATCCTATCCACCGACAGCATATCATTCGCTCCCTATATGCCTACTTACAACAACATTCCCATCGCTACTTGAGTAGTAGTTTTGCTGGAGCTTTGGCACAGCGCATCAGCGAAGCCGCTTTTGGTGTTACCCAGACGATGCAAATGCTGATTTCTGAATTTATGTCAGTAATCATCGTCTATATAGTCGCTACAGTTTTACTGTATCGTACCTATCCGCCTCTAGCCTTGCTTGTGGGAGTATGGGCAGTTCTGTTTATCAGTATTTCCTTCTGGCTAGCAACTCGCTGCCGAATTTATTCCCGCAAAGCCGCAGCAGCCAGAAGTGAGACAGCTGGCATCATCGTAGATGCAGTTACAAATCTTACTAGTAGTCGGCTGTTTGCGCGTCTGGGTTTTGAACGACGGTATTTAAATGAGCGATTAAGGCGCGAACTTAAGGAAGTAAGAAAGTCTAACTGGTACTCGGAGCGAATTCGCTGGTTTCAGTTTATCTCGGCAGCAATTTTGAAAATAGGTACTCTTTATTACTCGCTTTCTCTGTGGAGTCAAGGAGCGATCGCTGCTGCTGACTTTGTGGTAGCAACTAGTTTATCGTTGTTAATTATCAGTGAAGCCCGGAATTTAAGTAGACGGTTTCTAGAAATATTTGAACACATCGGTAATATTGCCAATGGAGTTTACACTATTGTTCAACCCCACGAGTTAATTGATCGAGATAGCGCGATCGCTCACCCAATCAGTAAAGGCAGAATTGAATTTCGGCAAGTAAATTTTAATTATTCTTCTGAGAAAAAAGTCTTTCAAAATCTTTCTGTTACCATCCAACCAGGTCAGCGCGTCGGATTGGTAGGCTTTTCTGGTTCTGGAAAATCTACTTTTGTCAATTTGATTTTGCGTCTGTTCGATCCCCAATCCGGACAGATTCTCATTGATGGGATGGATATTCGAGACATGACTCAAGATGCCCTCCACGCCCAGATCAGCTTGATTCCCCAAGATCCATCTTTATTCCATCGCACGTTACTGGAAAATATTCGTTATGGACGACTGGAAGCAACCGATGAGGAAGTGATGGAAGCAGCACGCAAAGCCTATGCTCACGATTTTAT